>JAAHGR010000357.1 GCA_010672425.1 Symploca sp. SIO2E6 | reverse complement strand
TAGAACCACCAGATATCAATCGTTCCGATCTCGATTTTACCCCAGTTTCCCAGAAAATCTTGTTTGGCCTGTCAGCAATTAGGAATTTAGGTCAAGGAGCGATAGAATGTATTTTGGAGGCTCGTGCTCAAGAAGGACCCTTTCAATCCTTTGACGATTTGTGCGATCGCGTCGATTTGCGTGCAGTTAACCGCCGTGGTTTGGAATCTTTGATTTACTGTGGTGCTTTTGATAGCATTAATCCTAACCGTCGGCAATTAATCCATGACCTGGATTTGATCACCAGTTGGGCTCAGGATCGTGCTAAAGACCGAGATAGTGGACAAACCAATATCTTTGATCTCTTAGGCACTGCGACCCCGGAGCAAAATAATAATAACAATAATAAGAATGCTTGGCAATCTGCTCCTAAAACTGTTGGTCTTGAGGATTTTTCCCCCCAGGAGAAGTTACGGCTAGAAAAAGAACTCCTCGGTTTCTATGTATCTGACCATCCCTTGAAATCAGTACCCCATGTTGGTAAAATTTTCTCTCCGATTAACCTAGGGGACTTAGGGGAACAAAACAAGAAGACCATTGTGAGTGCCATTGTGATGCTCACGGAGGTGAAACCTCACCTGACCAAAAAAAATAGTGAGCCCATGGCCTTTGTTCACGTAGAAGACTTGACTGGTCAAGCTGAGGGGGTAGTCTTTCCCAAAAGTTATGAGCGTATTGGCTCACTGCTGCAAGTTGACGCCCGTTTGATTGTTTGGGGTAAAGTAGACCAACGAGAGGAAAAAGCCCAATTAATTATAGAAGATGCCGAAGTCATCGAACAAGTACAAATGTTGATGGTGGAACTCAATCCCCAACAGCTGACTAAAACGAAACTCGCCCATCTCAAAGTAATTTTACAGGAACATTCAGGAGAAAAGAATCAAGCCAAAGTACCAGTATTGGCAACGGTAGCTGCTCCCCTACAGCACCAATTTGTTCGTTTCGACTCGAAGTATTGGATACAAGACTGTAGAGCAACTGTTGCCGATCTCAAGGCTAAAGGTTTCCATGCTCATACTTCTCTACTTGCTGGAATTTAATTGTTGTTGGTTGTTTGTTGTTTGTTGTTGGTTATTTGTGCGTCTGGTCTGTCCCTGTGTCGTGCGATCGCACTAAATAGAGGTAGGTTGGGTAGAGCGGTAGCGAGACCCAACACAGCCCGCTCCAGCGTTGGGTCTCGTTGCCTCGACCCAACCTACATTTTTAGATGTGCCACTACCCTATTATTCACAATAATATACCAAATCCGCACTCATTACTCATTACTCATTACTCATTACTCATTACTTAATTAATACTTGAGTTATCGTTAAAGTTTTCTTAACCCAAAAGTTCCTAAAAAGCTATATCTTTTTTTCAGAACACATAGTAAAAAGTCTAGAGCTTTTCCTGTATAGTAAACAGCGAAAAGACTATGACTAATAAAATCGAGTTGTTGTTTTTCTAGACTCTATTCGGTGTGAGGACTACTAGGACACTATGACGCCAACAATTTTCTGGAATAGTTTAAAAATCGCTCCAGCTCTTTTGGGAGCCTCCTTATTGGTTGCCAGCAGCACCTATGCTGCGGAGATTGCCCCAGAAGAAGCGACTGCTAACACGATCAACGAAGCGATCGACACAGTAGAACCGACAGCTGAATCCCTCGACTTGGCAGACAACACCACCTTCTTAGCTCAGCAACAGCCAGCTAATGATGCCAATCAAGTTTTAGACCAAATCGAGTCCTACAGTGAAGGACTCAACGAAGTCGATGACACCCAACCTCAGCTCACCAGCATTACTGAACTGACCGACGTTTCCCCTGGAGACTGGGCTTACGACGCTCTGCGGGAGCTAGTGGAAGACTATAAGTGTATTGTAGGATTTCCCGATCGCACCTACCGAGGTAATAGTCCTACTACCCGCTACGAATTTGCCGCTGGTTTAAGAGCTTGTTTAGACCGGATTCAGGAACTCATTGCCGCTGGTGGCGTGGTTACGGAAGAGGACTTGGAAAGACTCCAGGCATTGATCCAGGAGTTTGATGCGGAACTAGCAGTGCTAGGAACCCGGGTCGATAACTTGGATGCACGGGTAGCATTTTTGGAAGACCATCAGTTTTCTACCACCACCAAACTCAAAGGTGAGATAATCTTTGCGATCGCAGATGCCTTTGGTGACACATTTGCTGTGGCTAGTCCTGGTACGCCAACTCAAGACTTGGATGTTAACACCATCTTCGCTGACCGGGTACGCTTAAACTTTGAGACTAGCTTCACGGGTCGCGATCGCTTGAGAACCCGTTTGCAAGCCAGGAACATTACCCAATTCGGGAGCAGTGTTACTGGCACAAATATGACTCGTTTGTCCTTTGATGGCGACAATGATAACGATGTTGAGATTGGTGAACTCTGGTATCGTTTCCCTATCGGCGACAAAATCATGGTTCAGATTGACGCTACTGAAGGTGAGTATCAAGACACTGTCCTTGATGTTGTTAACCCTGTGTTCCGAAGTAGCGGTAGTGGTGCTATTTCCCGCTTTGGACGCTTCAATCCCATCTACCGCACTGGTGGCGGTGGTGGTGGAGCCGTCACCTTTAAACTGAATGAGTTCGTAGAACTATCAGGAGGTTACTTTGCAGAAGATGCCAACAATCCCAACGAGGATTTTGGACTCTTCAACGGCAATTATGCTGCTCTCGGTCAGCTAACCGTCAAGCCTTCTGATTTCTTAACTCTAGCTGCAACTTACGTCAACTCTTATTACAGAGGAGGTGATGTCAACGTTACTGGCAGCACAGGTAGTGGCTTCGCTAGGCGACCCTTTGACAGTGGTGCTGCTACTTCCGCCAATTCCTATGGTGTTGAGGCAAATCTCAAGTTTGGCAAACTCTCGATTGGCGGTTGGGTAGGTTACCAAAATGCCATCTTGGAAGAAGCTAATGTCGTAATCGACGGAGCAGTAGTACCACGAGGAACCGACAGGGATGTTTGGAACTGGGCTGCTAACATCGGAATTGTAGACGTAGGCAGCAAAGGTAGTAAGCTAGGTTTCATCTTTGGTATGCCACCTCGCGCCCGTGGTAGTGAACTACCTACCGGTGCTCGTCGAGATGGTGATACCTCCTACCACATCGAAGGTTTATACCGCTATAAGCTCAGCAAAAACATTGCCATTACCCCTGGTTTACTGGTGATTCTCAACCCAGAGCACAATGACAACAACGACACCATTTTTGTCGGCACTATCCGCACTGTTTTTAGTTTCTAATGTGAACATCATCTAACTGTGATGTGAACTTAAACCGGCAAGAATGTCTCCTCGCCGGTTTTGCTCTAAATTCTTCATCTTCAGGAAGCATAATATATTCACCTATACGATTATGGGCTATGCAGCTTCTGACTCGATAAATCCAATAAACGGCTATTTTTCCATACATTTGTATTGGTTCGGTAGTCTTTTGCTTGTCCAATAATTGATATGTTCATGTTATTTTTATTCCCTAAATTGCTTACTGGACTAAGCCTAAGCTGCTAGAGTAGTCACTTTGATGCGATTGCCGACAGCACCAGCAACATTGAGGTATATCCTATCTTACCAAAATTGTTCAATTGTTAAATTGCTATAGCGATCGCAAGCAAACCTAGCGCTTCAGATACCCGACTTCTTGAAGAAGTCGGGTATCTCCCATCAATCTCTTATATCATGTCGGCACAATCCTTGTGGGCTGTATTGGGTCGAGCGATAGTGAAACCCAACCTACATTTTTAGGTGTGTCACGCTACTACTAGCTCAGCACACCTAAAATGGTACTTTAGAAAAGTGTAGGGAGTGTGGGGAGTATGGGGAGTATGGGGAGATAGGGAAATGGGGAGATGGGGAGATGGGGAAAAAATCCATATCCACTCATCACTCATTACTCATTACTCATTACTCATCACTCATTACTCATTACTCATTACTCATTACTCATTACTCATTACTCATTACTCATTACTCATTACTCATTACTCATCACTCATCACTCATTACCATGTCCAACCAAGTTAATAACGATCGCTCCCTGGCTTTAGAAACTGCGTGGCAGCGCTACGCCCAACTCAAGACGAAAGCTTCGGAGGTTTTCCGACTCTACCAGAATCTGCGGTTGCAAGCGATCGCTTTTTCTTTACTTGCGATCTTGGTAGCAGTGATTGCCAGTATTGTCAATGACTTGCTCACTGCCTTCATGGCCAAAGCGCTGACGGTTAGTCTGGTGTTAATCCCGATTGTCGCTTTAGTGACGTTTGCCATCAGTAGTAAATTTCAACAGGGACAGTACTCCCAGGTGCTCAACGCTGGTGCTGAGGAAATAAGAAAGGAGATTTATCTGTATCGAACCTTACTACTAGGACAGGAAAGCCGTCACCAATGGCTCAATGAACGGGTGACAGCTATTCAGTCTCAGGTTATGGAAAGTATTGGTGGCAATCTTGTCCTCAAACCCTACACAGGAGCCATTCCACCGGAACAACCTCACAGTGATTCGGGTTTTGGGGATTTGCTGGCAGATGACTACCTCTACTATCGCTTGGAAGCACAGCAGCAAGCTTCTACTGAAGAATTAGGGAACCTAGAGGCTACCCAAACTAACCTCAAGATCGGCATTTTCCTGTTGGGTGGTATCAGTGTTTTGTTGCCGGTAGTGAATATCAATTATAGCATTGGGGTTGCTTTTACCCTGGCTTTGGCAACCGCCTTGACCCTCTGGTGGGAACTTTGTCGATTAGATGAACGGATTAACCAAGGCAACCAACTGATTCTGGCTCTCAATATTATCCGCGATCGCTGGCAAAGTTTCACTCCCGAAGAACGCACAGGGGATAACTTTTTCCAACTGGTACTTGCTACGGAAAAAGTACTCTGGAGTCAGCACAATCTTACCCTGGCTCAAATGCGTCAGGCAGTAGCGCAACTGCAAAACCAGAGCCAGGATTTACTGGTGGAAATCCTTGACCAACCGGTACCCGAAGCAATTAACCGCGCCTTACTTCCTAAAGTCGAAGCTAAAACAGAAACTCTCACTGCTGAGTCGAAAATTATTCCCGAAACAACGGTGAGTGTAGAAGTTGTTCACCCCCCCCAAAAAGAACCGGAAAAACCCATCAAAAAAGAGGAACCAGAAAAACCAGTCAAAAAGGGATTACCCCATGCTTTTGTGGTCATGCCCTTTGGTAAGAAACAACGACGGGACGGGGTCTGGATCGATTTCAATAGCATTTATCAAGACTTAATTAAACCTGCCCTGGAAGAGGCTGGGTTTGAACCATTTCGCGCCGATGAGGAAAGTAGCAGTGGTGACATTTTAACGGATATGTTCCAAGAACTGTTGCTAGCGGATTTGGTGTTAACGGATCTGAGTATTGATAATGCCAATGTTTTTTATGAGTTGGGGGTTCGCCACGCCTTACGCAAGCGAGGACTAGTTCACATTCAATGTGGTCGAGCTTATCTACCTTACGATATTTTCAATGTTCGCACTCTACCCTATAACTGCGATGCCAACGGTTGTCCCGATCCCCAACATCTAGAGAAAGACAAGGAGGCAATTGTCAAAATGGCTCGTGCTACTTGGGAATCCGATGAAAATCGCATCCACAGCCCCATTTTTCAATTACTAACCGGTCTTCATGAACCTAATCGCAAAGCCCTACGAACTCCCCTAGCTACAGGTTACTGGCAAGAGTATCAAAAGTGGGAAGAGCGGATACACATTGCCGAACGACAAAAGCGGATTGGTGATGTACTACTGTTAACCGAAGAAGTGACCAATCCCCTGATCAAATGTGAAGCGCTCGCGGAAGCTGGTAGAGCCTTAAAGAATTTGGAGAATTCTGCTCTTGCCCTTAAGGAATATCGACAAGGTCTGAAAATCGAATCGAGCAATTTAGAGTTTCGCCGGGAGGAAGCATTTCACCTAGCCCAACTGAAGCAATTTGATGAAGCGATCGTGAAATTGGAAAGCTTACTGCAAGACAAGCCTGATGCTATCGAAACCTTATCATACCTAGCTGAAATTTACAAAGAAGTTTGGGTTGATGAATGGCTCGAGATAGAAGATGAGCAGCAGCGCTTCAAGGCTGCTTATGAATCGGCTCATTTGCTGAAAAAATCCATTGAGACTTACCTCAAAGCTTACCGCCTTAATCAACTTGACTACAACTCAGGTGTCCACACCTTGGTCTTATTAGAAGTACTAGACCATCTATTGCAGCAGTTTGAAACCGATAGCAACCCAGAAGACGATGTCCTCAAACAACAGTTACCCCTACTCCAAGGTTCCATCCAGTTTGGTTTGGAAAGTGCGATCAAAAAAGATGAAAATGATTTTTGGGCTTTTGTTGGTTTAGGACATTTGGCAGTCTGTACAGCTTCCGATCCAAAACGGGTAACAAGAGCCTATAAAAAAGCACTAACTCTGTTGTGGAACAATAAATATGCCCTGACAACCACCCTCAATCAACTGAAGTTACTCGCAGCCCTAAACTTTCGTCCCGAGCACGTCCAAGCTGGTATAGTTGTTATGGAAGAAGAACTACACAGAATTACCCGTCAAGAGGAAAAGCTAGCTGGTTCTACAGATAGTGATCCTTCACTAGTTATCCTCTTTTCCGGTCACATGATCGACAGTCCTACTCGTCCTAAACCCCGCTTCCCAGCCGATATGGAAGACGAGGCTCACCAGAAAATAAACGAGGTACTCGATAAGTTAAGCGCCGATGCTGATTGTTTAGCAATCGTTCCAGGAATCGCTTGTGGCGGAGATATTTTATTTATTGAAGCCTGTTTGCACCGCAACATCAAAGTTGAAATTTTTCTCCCCTTTGAACCTGCTGAGTTTATTCGCAATTCCGTTGATTTTGCTGGTGATCAATGGGTGAAGCGGTTTTATACTATTGTCAATCATCCAAATATCACCACTAACCTGCAACTGGAACGATTAGGAAAAGTACCATCAGGAGATAATCCTTACGAACGCAACAACCGCTGGGCATTATACTCAACCTTAATGTATGGGATAGCCAAGGTACGGTTAGTTGTATTGTGGAATGGGAAAGGGGGTGATGCTCCTGGTGGTACGGGTGATATGGTTCAACAGGTGCGTCAATTTGGGGGAGTTGTTGAGCATATCGATACCACGAAGTTTGATTATTGGAAAAAGATCAATAATGGGTGAGTGATGAGTAATGAGTGATGAGTGATGAGTAATGAGTAATGAGTAATGAGTAATGAGTAATGAGTAAGATGAGAAACAATTCTCTTCCGAAGCTCCCAATTCTCCATTCCCAATTCTCCATTCCCAATTCTCCATTCCCAATTCCCAATTCCCAATTCCCAATTCCCAATTCCCTAGAAATCTAACCAACATCACCAGCCGTGTCCCCAAACCAGCCAACTCAACCTACCATCTTTCCCATCTCTCCCCTGATTCGCCTTACCTTAATGGGTCTTTATCTAGCACTGACAATTCCCCTACCCTTTTTGGCACAAATATCCTCAACAACAGTACCACCGGCATTATTGTGGCTGGGAATAGGTTTCGGCGCGATCGCACTTTCTGGTATCCTCAGCGAACGAGTCATTGTAGATCAAGAGAAGATACAGGTTGTCTATCCCTCTTGGGTGCCGGGATTCTTCCGCCAAGGATGGGAGTTACCTTGGACAGAAGTCAAGGATTTAAAAATGCGCACCACAGGTCAAGGAGGACTAGTTTACTATTTTATCAGTCAGTCGTCACCAAAGGCTTACCTATTACCGATGCGGGTAGTGGGGTTTGCTCGATTAGTTAAGCTAATAGAAGCTCAAACTAGCATTGATACTACAGATATTCGTCCCTTAGCTCAACCCTGGATGTATCTGATCTTGTTAGGCTTAACACTATTGCTCTTGCTTGTAGATAGCTGGGCGATCA
>JAAHGR010000356.1 GCA_010672425.1 Symploca sp. SIO2E6 | reverse complement strand
TGCCGCGATCGCACAAACTGCCAGACAACTCCAAGCTTTGGAGGCATAGAGTACCAGAGACTCTCCTGGATAGTAACGAGTTAAAGCCTCCCGATATTGACGGCAAGCTGTTCTTAGGGTTACCTCGTCTAAAATATATAGGGGTGAGCCAAATTCCTCTACCAGTTTAGTCACATCAGTGCCACCAATTTCCAGGCAATCGCGGCTGTTGACTTTGGCCGTCAATGGTAGCAATTCCTGATTAGGAGAGGGATTTGTGACTGAACTGTTGGCTAAGGGCAGATATTGATGTCCAGAATTCTTAAGCTCAGCTGGGTGAGTCAATAGCATAGGTAATTATTTTCTTGTTAGGCAGAACTTGCTTCTTGTTATTTAGTGTACAATTGAGTGCTGTGACTTTTTTAGAACTTAAACCACTAACGGTAGAGCAGCTAACAGCAGCAGTAGAACTAGACCAGCTTTGTTTTGGTGGACTGTGGACAAAATCAGGCTATGAAAGAGAGTTAGATAGCCCGAATAGCCAGTTGCTGGTTTTAGAAGGCAGGAGGCAGGAGGTAGGAGGCAGGAGGCAGGAGGCAGGAGGCAGAAGGCAGAAGGCAGGAGGCAGTAACGATGAAAACATTTCACCACCATGCATGAACATTCCTTTCTCCGCGTCCCCGCGTCCCCGCGTCCCCGCGTCTCCCCATCCCCTTGTCCCTGCCTCCCCTCCCCTTGTAGGATTAGGTTGTTTTTGGTCAATTCTAGAGGAAGCCCACATCACAATTGTTGCTGTACATCCAGACTGGAGACGGCAAGGATTAGGTCAATTACTGCTGTATGCTTTATTACAGAATGCTACTAAACTAAAGTTGGAGCGAGCAACCTTGGAAGTAAAGCCATCCAATCAAGCAGCTGTGTCCCTGTATCACAAGTTTGGTTTCCAGGAAGCTGGACGACGCCGTAACTACTACCAAGATACCGGTGAAGATGCCCTAATTTTGTGGCGCAGTGGTCTGCAAACTCCCGAATTTAGCCAAACCCTCGCTAACATTTACCAACAACTCCAGCCTCGCCTCGCCCACTGGAACTTAAACTACAGAAACTGGCAAGATTAAACTTATCCTCATATTAGTACATTTATTAGTACAAATAACCAACGACTAATGACAAATAACAAAGGACAAATGACCAATGACAAACATAAAAATAACCGAAAAATTGACCTGTGCTAGAATCAGCTTACACGGGCACGCAACAGCTGATGGGAATACGCCATGTTTGAACGCTTTACAGAAAAGGCCATTAAAGTAATTATGCTGGCCCAGGAAGAGGCACGTCGCCTGGGGCACAACTTTGTTGGCACCGAGCAGATCCTCCTGGGTTTGATTGGAGAGGGAACTGGCGTCGCAGCCAAAGTCCTCAAGTCAATGGGTGTCAATCTCAAAGATGCCCGGATTGAAGTCGAGAAAATTATTGGCAGGGGTTCGGGGTTTGTTGCTGTAGAAATTCCGTTTACCCCTAGGGCAAAGCGGGTTCTAGAGCTATCCCTAGAAGAAGCACGTCAGCTAGGACATAACTATATTGGTACAGAACATTTGCTTCTTGGTTTAATCCGGGAAGGAGAAGGGGTCGCTGCTAGAGTTTTGGAAAACCTAGGGGTAGATCTATCTAAAGTCAGGACGCAAGTCATTAGGATGCTTGGGGAGACGGCAGAAGTCTCGGCGGGAGCATCTCAGGGTCGTACCAAGACCCCGACTTTGGATGAATTTGGCTCAAACCTGACCATTATGGCAGGGGAGGGCAAGTTAGATCCAGTAGTCGGCAGAATTAAGGAAATAGAACGGGTCATTCAGATCTTAGGACGCCGTACTAAGAATAACCCAGTGTTAATTGGGGAACCTGGTGTTGGTAAAACAGCGATCGCAGAAGGTCTAGCTCAACGCATTGCCAATAATGATATCCCTGATATCTTAGAGGAAAAGCGTGTCGTTACCCTGGATATTGGTTTGCTGGTGGCTGGTACGAAGTACCGGGGTGAGTTTGAAGAGCGTCTTAAGAAAATTATGGATGAGATTCGTCAAGCTGGGAATGTCATCCTGGTAATTGACGAAGTACATACTTTGATTGGCGCTGGTGCAGCAGAAGGGGCGATCGATGCAGCTAATATCCTCAAGCCAGCTTTGGCAAGGGGAGAATTGCAATGTATTGGTGCTACTACCTTGGATGAGTACCGCAAGCATATAGAAAGGGATGCAGCTTTGGAACGTCGTTTCCAGCCAGTAATGGTTGGCGAACCCTCCGTCGAGGAGACAGTAGAAATTCTCTACGGTTTGCGGGAACGCTACGAGCAACATCACAAGTTGAAAATCTTGGATGAGGCTCTGGAAGCCGCAGCTAAGCTGTCAGATCGTTATATTTCCGATCGCTACCTGCCAGATAAGGCGATCGATTTGATCGATGAAGCTGGCAGCCGTGTGCGCCTCATTAACTCCCAGCTACCACCAGCGGCTAAGGAGTTGGATAAGGAACTGCGTCAGGTGCTCAAGGATAAGGACGATGCGGTTCGTTCCCAGGACTTTGATAAAGCTGGAGAACTGCGCGATCGTGAGATGGAAATCAAGGCAGAAATTCGCTCGATCGCTCAGAATAAAAAGACTGAAGGGGGGAATGAAGATGCCTCTCCCCAAGTGGATGAAGAGGACATCGCTCATATTGTGGCTTCCTGGACTGGTGTGCCAGTACAGAAACTCACCGAATCTGAGTCCGAGAAGCTGCTGCACATGGAAGATACATTGCATCAGCGGTTAATTGGTCAAGAAGATGCGGTGAAAGCCGTCTCTCGTGCCATTCGTCGCGCCAGGGTCGGTTTAAAGAGTCCCAATCGTCCCATTGCCAGCTTTATCTTCTCTGGTCCTACAGGGGTTGGTAAAACAGAACTGGCAAAATCTTTGGCAGCTTACTTCTTCGGTTCAGAAGACGCGATGATTCGCCTGGATATGTCGGAATACATGGAGCGTCATACCGTCAGTAAGCTGATTGGTTCTCCTCCAGGATATGTCGGCTACAACGAAGGGGGTCAGCTGACAGAAGCAGTGCGGCGACGTCCCTACACAGTGGTTTTGTGGGACGAAATTGAAAAGGCTCACCCTGATGTCTTCAACATGCTGCTGCAAATTTTGGAAGATGGACGTCTCACAGATGCTAAGGGTCGAACAGTAGATTTCAAAAATACCCTACTGATTATGACCTCCAACATCGGTTCTAAGGTAATCGAGAAAGGTGGCGGTAGTCTTGGCTTCGAGTTTAGTGACAATCAAGCCGAGTCCCAGTACAATCGTATCCGTTCCTTGGTTAACGAAGAACTCAAGCAATATTTCCGCCCAGAGTTCCTCAACCGCTTAGATGAAATTATTGTCTTCCGTCAACTACAGAAAGACGAGATTAAGGAGATCGCTGATATCTTACTTAAGGAAGTCTTTAGTCGCCTAACGGAACAGGGTATCACCTTGGAAGTTACAGACCGATTCAAGGAGCGGTTAGTCGAAGAGGGTTATAACCCCAGCTATGGTGCGCGTCCTTTACGTCGGGCTATTATGCGGTTGTTAGAGGATGTTCTGGCTGAGGAAATCCTTGGTGGTAGCATCAAGGATGGAGACACTGCTGTTGTCGATGTTGATGAAGAAGGCAAAGTGAAAGTGCTTCCTAGTGAGCAGCGAGAGTTATTGCCTCAAGGGGTTGAATAAGAGAGTTGGTTAGCAGTACTAACTGATGAAGCTAAACGGTAGAGAGAGGTCACTTTCTCTACCTTTTTTTTTCGAGAGCTCCCAATTCCCAATTCCCAATTCCCAATTCTCAATTCCCAATTCCCAATTCCCAATTCCCAATTCCCAATTCCCAATTCCCAATTCCCAATTCCCAATTCCCAATTCCCAATTCTCAATTCTCAATTCTCAATTCTCAATTCTTCACATTTCACCCCCCAATTTTGGGGGCAACGCATTAGCATATAAGGGTGACTCAACTGTACTATCCCTTAAATTCCCTAAGGGAGGGTAACTGGTTTAAGCTTATTTGCGGAGCCAGCTTCCAACACCTCCCTAGTGTCCGCAATCTTACCTTGGCTTACACTCTCGCCGGGGCGGATTGTATTGACGTCGCAGCTGATCCAGCGGTTATTGAAGTGGCTCAAGAAGCCTTACAAGTGGCTGGTGAGCTAACTGCTGCTGCTCAAGAGCAAGGGTTAAGTGTCCCTAGCAAACCTTGGTTAATGGTAAGCTTGAATGATGGGGAAGACCCACATTTTCGCAAAGCACAGTTTAACCCAGATTTGTGTCCTGTAGATTGTCCTCGTCCTTGTGAAAAAATTTGTCCAGCACAAGCAATTGTGTTTGAGGACACTAATGAGGTTACATCTGGAGTTATCGAGCAACGCTGCTATGGTTGTGGTCGTTGCCTGCCAGTTTGCCCCAGTCAACTAATTTCTACTCGCTCCTATGTATCACCAAGGTCAGCGATCACTCAATTGATTTTGCAAACTGGTATTGATGCTCTGGAAATTCATACCCAAGTTGGACATTATACAGATTTTCAACTACTCTGGAGGATAATTGCTCCCTGGGTATACCGGCTCAAACTGATAGCCATTAGCTGCCCAGATGGTGAGAATCTGATTGAATATTTGTGGTCACTCTACCAACTGATAACGCCTCTACCTTGTGCTCTAGTCTGGCAAACCGATGGACGTCCTATGAGTGGAGATATCGGCATCGGCACTACTCGTGCTGCGGTAAAACTCTCTGAGAAGGTACTAGCAGCAAAATTGCCAGGATATGTACAGTTGGCTGGTGGTACTAACCACCATACTGTTGCCAAACTTCAAGCAGTTGGACTGCTTAAGGGAAGGGAAAGGGGGGAGAAGGAAAGAGGAGGTGAGAGTAAAAATTCATCCTTCTCCAAACCCTATTCCCAACCCTATATTGCTGGTGTGGCATACGGTAGTTACGCTCGTGTTTTATTGTTACCGATTTTAGATGAATTGGAAAAACTCAATGAGCAAGAAGTTGCAACCTATTTGGCAGCATCTCAAACTCCTTCGGTTAGACATCTCGAAAAGTTCCCCAAGCTACTCTGGCAGGCTGTGGCAAGGGCTGATTCCCTGGTTTCTCAACTCAAAGGAACAGGGAATGGGGAATTGGGAATGGGGAATTGGGAATAGTTTCTAATCCTTTTTTCCTCAGTTGGCAAGGGAAGCTTTCTCCTTTATAGTACTAGAGTACTATTTTAGGGTCGCTCTCCTTTTGGAGTACTCCTAAATTCCTGAACCTAAAAAAGTTTAGCAAAACCGATTTTCTTCCAAATCCATAGACAACAGCAGCGGTCCGCTGTCTTTGATAGAAGCTTATGGTGAATACCAACGGTATCAATCCTTCCGAGCAACAATTGTTAATTTATCAAGAATCACCAGTTATAGATGAACAACTCATCTCCAACAGGATGCAAACTACCGATGACCTAGATAAATTACTGGATATTCTACCAGAAACCATTCGCTCCTTCCTAGAGGAACACCCCCAACGAGATAATTTGATTGAAGTAGTAATGGATTTGGGACGCTTTCCAGAAGTGCGTTTCCAAAATAGATCAGAGTATCTTTCCCAGATACCGGTAACTCAGGAAGAGTTAGCCTACTGCGTTCAGCGGGTGGGACATTTTAGTGGCGATAACCGGGCTGGGATTGAACGTACCTTACACCGAATTAGCGCGATTCGCAACCGCCCTGGGGAAGTTATTGGCTTAACCTGCCGGGTTGGTCGAGCAGTTTTTGGTACTATTGGCATGATTCGTGACCTGGTGGAAACCGGTCAATCCCTCCTCATGCTAGGGCGTCCCGGTGTCGGTAAAACTACTGCCTTGCGAGAAATTGCCCGAGTCTTGGCAGATGATTTGCACAAACGGGTAGTGATTATCGATACCTCTAACGAAATTGCCGGTGATGGGGACATTCCCCACCCAGCGATTGGTCGAGCCAGAAGAATGCAAGTGGCTAGTCCGGAACTTCAGCATCAAGTGATGATTGAAGCAGTGGAAAACCACATGCCAGAAGTGATTGTTATTGATGAAATTGGGACAGAACTCGAAGCCCTAGCAGCCCGGACAATTGCCGAGCGCGGGGTACAACTAGTGGGTACAGCTCATGGCAACCGCATTGAAAACCTGATTAAAAATCCGACCCTCTCGGATTTAGTCGGTGGTATCCAGCCAGTTACCCTCGGAGATGATGAAGCCAGGAGGCGAGGCTCTCAAAAAACTGTTTTAGAGCGCAAAGCACCCCCGACCTTTGAAATCGCTATCGAAATGTTGGAACGTCAGCGTTGGGTAGTACATCAGAGTGTGTCTGAGACAGTTGATGATTTACTGCGGGGACGTCAGCCTAATCCCCAAGTAAGGGCAGTTAATGAACAAGGCAAGGTAACCATCACCCACGAATTTCCTAGTGCTCCCCTAGGACAACTATCAGAGCACCGGGATAGAATCGCTCAAGGTACTACAAATAATTTAACTAAAACCACCGGTTGGCGCTCATCTGGACAGATGAAGCCCCTATCCCGCTCAAACTCAGAACCTTATTCTGAAAGTAGCTACTTTGAACAGCTTCTCGATAAATCCTGGAATCAGCAAAATGGATTTGGCCATAGTGCCCAGATGGTAGGACCAAATGGTGAGGATTTACCCTTACATGTTTATCCTTATGGCATTAGTCGCAGTCAACTCGAACAAGTAATTCGGGTACTCAACCTACCCGTAGTTCTTACCAAAGAGATGGATAGTGCCGATGTGGTGTTAGGTTTGCGATCGCATGTCAAAAATCACTCCAAGATTCGGTCAATCGCCCGGGCGCGTCATGTGCCCATTCACGGGATTAAATCCAGCACCATGCCTCAGATTAGCCGTGCTCTTCGGTATCTGCTGCACATGGAAGATCCCAAAAACCCTGAGGCAATAGATCTGCGCCTATTTGCTCACAACGGCAGTGATGATGAAATAGAAGCCTTGGAAGAGGCACGTCTTGCGGTTGAGCAAATAGTGATTCCCCAAGGACAACCAGTGGAATTATTGCCGCGATCGCCAAAAGTGCGTAAGATGCAACACGAACTAGTGGAACATTATCGTCTGAAATCCGATAGTTTTGGCGATGAACCCAATCGGCGGTTGCGTATTTACCCAGCGTGATTAGAGAGATTTTAGATTTTAGATTTTAGATTTTAGATTTTAGAATTCAAACGGTCACAAGACCCTAAATTCATTTATGGAATAAATCTAAAATCTTCAATCTTCAATCTTCAATTGCTCGACGAGGGCCAAAGCTGACAGTTTTCAGCCTCCTGATTCCTGCCTCGGAGCCTCCTGCCTTTTGAATTTACCTCAAAGGTCTTGACATTTTCTGGGTAATAACTGCTATACTAACAAGGGCTAAGCCAATGGGGTGTAGCCAAGCGGTAAGGCAGCGGGTTTTGGTCCCGCCATTCCTAGGTTCGAATCCTAGCACCCCAGTTTTTAATTACTCACCGTTCGCCCATTTTGTCTAGTGGTTATTCAAAATTGCCATACGCTATATAAGCGTGTATTTCACCGATTTTAAAAACAGTTCCAGATTAAGCGATCGCTCAATATCGCATATTCACATTTGAGTTAATTTGTCAAACTATTTTGCCGGAGCCTGGAATCCGCATTCCCTCGTAGATAATTTCCCTAACTCATTTTCTAATAAGCGAACTGTGAGTTGTTAGTTATAATCGCTTAATCTTGTTGGATCTCCCTCCCGTCCCCCTTTGGATCCCCCTAAATCCCCCTTAATAAGCTATGCATTAGTCGGATCTTTCTTCATATTTGCGAGAGCGATCGCTCTCGCGCAATCAAACCCCATTCTTCCGTAAGCAATTCTCAATAATTATTGTTTATTCTCAAGAAGAATGAGTGACAATTTGTCAAGTAGGTAGGTTTC
>JAAHGR010000355.1 GCA_010672425.1 Symploca sp. SIO2E6 | reverse complement strand
TGTTTGCTCTGCTATGCGGTACAGTTTTGATCCCCCTAAATCCCCCTTAATAAGGGGGACTTTTGGAAGAAATAAGGGGGACTTTTGGAAGAGTGTACTTCATTACAGCGCAAAGCGCTGTAAACTACGTTAAAGGAACCTTTCACAAAAGTCCCAAACCTTTTGCTTTTTCAGCTATTGAACAGGTACTTGATACTAATGAACTTATTTTCACTTCTATGGATAAGAAAGGAATTACAGCCGCACGAGCACATTTAATTAGCAATGAAGAATTTGAACTAAAACAATCTTTAATTAAATTAGCTCAAAAAATCTACTGTGATTTTTATTTAAATGCTTTAGTGCGGGTTGATATTAGAGCAGATGCTAATAACAATCTCTATGTTTTAGAAGCTAATCCTAAACCAGATTTAAAACGACCGACAGAAAATGTTACTAGTTTAGTTGCTCTAGGTTTAGCAGACCAAGGCATGAGCTATGAGGACTTAATACTTACCTTATTGGGTGACCGATTGGATTATCTACTCAGACAGCATTTTGGCATTATTTCCCATATTGTTGAATTACTCGACTAAGTCAGGACTTACGCAAAGACAATATATAGAAATCCTAAATAGGGCTTGGGAGAATAAGTAACAAGTAACAAGTAACAAGTAAGAAGGAATGAAGCATTTATCCTAGTTTTGGGCACTCAAATCCCTAGGTAACCTAGGGATTTCCCCGCAAGGAGTGCAAAGTTATTGCAAAGTCATTATTGATTCAATTCTTTAATCTAAAATTGTTTCTCAAGAATCTAATGTCGGCTCTTCTTCCTCCTGTTGATCTGATGTCGTCTCCTGTTCTTCTTCTTGATCCGATATCGGTACTAAAGCCACCGCTGCGATCGCATCATCTTCATCTAACCTTTGTACCCTGACTCCTGTTGCCATCCGGGATTGGGGTGAAATGGCATCGACTATCTGACGAATAATAATCCCTCGACTGGTTACCATCATCAGTTCATCTCCCTGATTAACTACCCGCAGTGCCGCTAGCTGATCCTTCGGTAAACGGAATTTGGTGGCGAGTAATCCCATACCGGCTCGATTTTGCAGCCGGAATTGAGATACTGGTACTCGCTTACCATAACCCCCCATGGTCACTACTAGCACCCAAGGTTCTTCATTGGTGGTTTCTGCAACTAATTCCTCTCCTGGCACTTCCTGGGAATCTTCTTCAGAAGCAGCGGTTGCTAGGTTAGCTACCACTTGACTCGAAAGAATATCCATACTGATCAACTCATCATGCTCTCGCAATTTCATGGCTTTGACTCCCCTAGTGGCTCTTCCTAGGGGACGCAGTTGCTCTTGATCGGTTTTGAAATGAATCGCCATCCCCTGACGGGAACCAATAATGACGCTATCTTCTGCCTTGGCACGGCGCACCCACCGTAATTGATCCCCCTCTCCTAAGGAAATAGCGATTAAGCCATTGGCTCTGATATTGCTGAAGGCATCGAGAGCGGTTTTTTTGATGTAACCTTTACAAGTCAACATCACTAGATATTCATTATCGATGAATTCGGATACTGGTACGATGGAAGTAATTTTTTCCTCATGGGGAATCGGCAACATCTGCACAATTGGTGCTCCTCGCGCCGTGCGGGATGCAGCTGGTATTTGGTAAGCTCGTAGACAGTAAGCCACACCGCGATCGCTAAAGAACAAAACGCTGTCATGGTCGCAACAGGTGAAGAAATGCTCAACCCCGTCGTCATCCTTCATTCGAGCCGCTGCTTTACCACGAGTTGCCCTAGCTTGAGCACTAAACTCGCTGACTTGCATCCGTTTAATATAACCTTGTTCTGTCAGTAGAATTACGACTTTCTCATTGGCAATCAGGTCAATATCCCCTAGATCTCCGTCCACCGGTAGAATTTCCGTGCGTCTAGGGGTAGCATGGGTAGCCTTGAGTTGAGTTACCTCGGTTTCAATAATTTCTAAGACACGAATTCTGCGAGCCAGGATATCCTTTAAGTCAGCAATTCTGGTTTGTAACTCTTCGTGTTCGGCTTGAATTTTCTCTGCTTCGAGAGCCGTCAGCCGTCGTAGTTGCATTTGTAGGATCGCATCTGCTTGAGCAGAGGAGAGCCCAAATTGCTCCATCAACTGATCTCGTGCAGTAGCAGTGTCTGCTGCTCCCCGAATCAAGGCAATCACCGCATCCAAGTTATCCAGAGCAATTAATAGTCCGACTAGGAGGTGATCCCGTTCCTCGGCTTTGCGTAGTTGATATTGAGTCCTTCTGGCGATCGTCTCAATCCGGAAATCCAAGAAGACTTGCAAGAACTGTTTGAGGGTTATCAGCTGTGGCTCATTGTCCACCAAGGCCAGCATATTCGCCCCAAAATTGGTCTGTATTGGTGTTTGCTTATAGAGATTATTCAGGACAACCCGGGCATAAGCATCCCGCTTGAGTTCGATTACTACTCGCATCCCATCGCGATCGCTTTCATCCCGAATATCGCTAATCCCGTCTAATCGCTTATCATTGACCATTTCAGCAATTCTTTCAATCAATGCTGCCTTATTGGTTTGGTAAGGCAGTTGAGTGATAATAATTGCCTCTTTATCGGCACGTCCTCGCTGTTCTATGGTTTCAATTTCCGCCATACCCCGCATGGTTATCGAACCACGACCAGTAGTGTAGGCTTCTTTGATCCCAGATGTGCCCAGGATCTGGCTACCAGTGGGAAAATCTGGGCCAGGGATATACCGCATCAACTCCAGATCAGTAATCTCTGGATTGTGGATCAGAGCTACCAAACCATCGATCAACTCTCCCAAGTTGTGAGGTGGGATATTGGTAGCCATCCCCACAGCAATTCCCGAGGAGCCATTGAGCAGTAACTGAGGAATCCGCGCCGGTAAAACCGTTGGTTCTTGCTGGGAACCGTCAAAATTATCAATAAAGTCTACAGTTTCTGATTCAATATCCCGCAGTAAGGCATCCGTAGCCACAGCTTGCAAGCGACATTCTGTGTAACGCATCGCCGCTGGTGGGTCATTATCTACCGAGCCAAAATTACCATGTCCATTGATCAGGGGTAAGCGCATGGAAAAATCTTGAGCCATGCGTACCAAGGCATCGTATACCGCCGTATCTCCGTGGGGGTGATATTTACCCAACACTTCTCCCACAACACGAGCGCATTTCCGGAACGGACGGTCTGGTGTCAGACCTAACTCATGCATCGCAAACAGAATTCGTCGGTGTACCGGCTTGAGTCCGTCCCTCGCATCAGGTAGTGCCCGACCTACAATAACGCTCATCGCGTATTCCAGATAAGACCGGGACATTTCATTCCGCAGATTTGTCGGGACAATCCGTTCCTGGGGTGTGCTCATTATAGAACGAAAAACTCCATTAAAATCGTGATTTTGGCGATTAACAGTGGAAAAATCGCAAAAAATGCGTTTTTTCGTACCAATACTTGCCAAATCTTTACACTTTACCTTAAAATTGTAACATAATTATTGGCTACACGTAAAAAGTTCGGGAGCTTGGCAGCCCTGTGCCTTTATCGTAGGGAGTAGTCAAAGCATGAGAAGCGTTTACCATGGAAAAATGGTAGGATTGGCACAAAGCAACCTTTTCCAAGATGTCTCATGAAAACAGTTATTGCTTTGATCACCGTTGGTATTCTGATTCTTCTGCTTGCCCCTAGTGTTTTAGCCCCAGCGCAAGTAGTCGCGATAACAGCCCTGAGTGTATTATTTGTGTTGGTAATACCTAAGCTATTTAGTTAGGGCTTGGGAGAACAAGTAACAAGTAACAAGGAATGAAGAATTTATAAGCGCGTGGGTGAGCACACAGCATCGCCTAAGGTTACCTAGAGATTTACCTCCAAAGGTGCAAGGGTTTGTGATCCCAATAGTTCCCCATCCTGAGCCACGAGATAAAATTGTATGTTGCCAGTTATTTACTCTGAAGAGTTTCTCGAACATGACAATGGTCGGTTCCACCCAGAAAGACCAGAAAGACTGACGGCAATTGTGGAAGCGATACAAGCTGCACCTTGGGCTAGTCAAATAGCATGGCAGCTTCCCACAACTGTGGAAACTCGACCAGTGATGCCTCTACTGCAACAAATTCATGCTCAAGACTATATTAAGCTAGTTGAGCAAATTGCTAGAGGAGGAGGTGGTCTGCTGGATGGCGATACTCCCATTTCCCCCCGCAGTTATGACATTGCTTTGCTAGCGATTAATGCCTGGTTAGATGGAGTAGAGCAAGTCCTGGCTCAGAGCAACCCAGCCTTTGTTCTGGCTCGTCCCCCTGGACATCATGCTGAAGGTAAGATCGGCATGGGATTTTGCCTCTTCTCTAATGCTGCGATCGCAGCTTATTATGCTCTAGAGCAACTAGGGGTAGAACGAGTTGCTATTTTAGATTGGGATGTCCATCACGGTAACGGCACACAAAACATTGTTGAGAGTAATCCCCACATTGCCTACTGTTCCCTGCATCAGTTTCCCTGTTATCCCGGCACAGGTAAAGCCAGTGAGCAAGGTTTTCACAACAATGTCCTTAATTTACCGATGGCACCAGGTAGCACATTGGTTGATTATCAGCCAATGTTTGAGCAAAAAGTTATGCCCTTTTTAACCAATTTTCAGCCGGATTTATTGATTGTCAGTGCTGGATACGATGCGAATGAAGCTGACCCCTTAGCTGGGATTTCTCTGCAACCACAAGATTATGCCATATTCACCAATTACTGTCTTCAACTGACCCGTAGGATTCTTTTTGGTCTAGAAGGAGGTTATCACCTCACTGCTTTGGCTCAATCAGTTATCGCCACGATTGAAAGCTGTTTTGGGAATTGAGAATTGGGAATTGGGAATTGGGAATTGGGAATTGGGAATTGGGAATTGAGAGATGATTTGAAAAAAGTATTTGAAAAATTGTATGAGCAAAAGCATTCTGAAGGCAGTTCATTGTAAAAAAAACACTCCCTATTCCCCATTCCCCATTCCCCATTCCCTAGTTTCTTAAGAGTTTTTTGGTAGCAGTAAAGTATAAATTGATACGATTTTCTGTAAAGATCCTATGAAGATAGGGTTTAAGGAATTATTTTTCTTGACATAAAAATAATAATTGAAAATAGCTGCCAATCCCTGCTATTTTTCATGACGGATAAAGCCTTGAGCCACAAGTTGATTACTCAACCTAAAGATATCTTACATCAATTACAGAGTGGTCAATTGCTTCGGGTGTATGGTCGTCGTGGCAACGCGCTCATCATTGTTCATCGTCACCATGCGGAACTTGCAGGACCTGGTGCTGCTGTTGGTAGTGTTTTTGACATCGATTGTTGTCGAGTAATTCCTGTTGGCAAAGTATCGATAATTTATCCCGAATCTCCCACCAAGCGCCAGCAAGCTTATCTACTGAGGCAACAATGGATTCGTTTCACTCAAAAAGCCATGGAGACTTATGTACCCTTGGAACGTGCGAAAAGACTCTTGATTTTGCTCCACAAATACTTCTCTCCTCAATTGATTGACTCACTATCGGATGAAGTACTCGCTCAGTTGGTAGGACTTTTGCCAAGCACAATCGCGATGGTACGTAGTACAAGAAGGCAGGAGGTAGAAGATCGCCCCAAGGAACCAGTTTTCACCACCGTGAATAAACATCAATTGATCGAGAAACAATTGAATAGAAGAAACAATTCTGTTCTCATATCAGCACTTTTCCAAAGAAACCCGGTTTCTAGACCAGCGCTCTAGTCAGGGACAATTTTCCCTGACTAGGAAAGAGTAGATTGCTTCTAGCTAATTTTGATCAGTTCCACATCAAAAATCAGAGTGGAATTGGGAGGAATCACTCCACCAGCACCACGAGCACCATAACCCAATTCTGGAGGGATAGTAAGCTTACGTTGTCCACCGACTTTCATTGAGGCAACCCCTTCATCCCAACCTTTGATTACTTGGCCGACGCCGATTTTAAAGGAAAAGGGACGCTTGCGATCGCGGGAACTATCAAACTTAGTACCATCACTTAAAGTACCGGTGTAGTGAACTACAACGGTTTGACCTAGTTGGGGCATTGCTCCGTCTCCCTCCTTAATGTCGGTATACTTCAAACCGGAGGGAGTAGTCACACCTTGATCATCATCATTATCCATAGCTATTAGTTTTGCTTGTTCAACAGCTGGGTCAACATTGGTTGCCACCTCGACTACCGCAGGTTGGGTATTGGTCGGTTCCTCAGCTATAGTACTTCCTGTGCTGTTACCACCAAATTGAGCCACGAGCAAAATTAACCCACAGACCACTATAACTCCAAAGCTGATTAGAATTTCTCTCAAAATCTGTCCTCCTGATTAAATCTGTTCAACGCCAAAGCTTATTTTCCAAGTCCCGCACCTGACGCTCCAGGCGATCAATGCGACCCCGTAGCTCGTCTACTTCTGATTGGCGAGGGACACCCAAATCCTGCAACATGTTACGCATCTGCCTTTCCATATTGTTCTCAAAGTTACCTTGCTCCGACTTGATCTGTTGCATCAGATCATCGACAAAGCCTTGGGCTTGTTCAGGGTTAATTTTGCCATCTTTTACCCATTGCTCACTAACCTCTCGCAATTTTTCTGCCGCCATTGAGGTTGTGCCGATTCCCACCATCAATAATTGTTTGATCCAGTCGTTATTATCCATATTTTGTTCTCATCTCAGGGGAGCCTAATGGGGCATGGTACAATACAAACCTTGCCCCAAGATGGGGCAAGTTTAATTTATTTCCAGCCTTTGACATACTCCCCCGTTAACTGCGGGAGCAGTATAACGGGGGATTCTTAAACTCACATTTAAGAGTTCCTGCTTCACCGATTGGTAACTAGGCACAGCCCCCGTCCCATCATCTCCACAGGCATTTTCACACACGCTATGCCCTAGCGCATTTTCTTCGATACCACGATTTCTGATTACTTGTGCTGCGGCTATATCTCTATGTGTTTTGTATCCACATTCAGGACAATGATGCTCTCTAATTCCCAGGTTTTTTTTGCCAGTATGAAAACCACAATTAGGGCATATTTGTGAGGTGAAATTCTTATCCACCTCAGCCACAAAAACATCTCGTTTCCAGGCTATCCATTTAAGAATGTTCACAAATTGTCCAAAAGCCGCATCCAGACAATACTTAGACAGCATTCCTCTTCCCCATGACCTAAAATCAATATCCTCTATAAATATTGATTGCCCTTGGTCACAAAGATGGTGCGCTAACTTAAAATGCCAGTCTTTACGAGTATCAGAACTCTTTTGGTGTAGTCTAGCTATTTTCTGGTTAAGCTTGTCTCGATTATTCGACCCTTTTTTCTTATTTCTTAATCTACATTGCAGCAACTTACGCTTGCTTTGTAGCTGGTTTAAAAAGCGAGGTCTCTCCACAAGTTCTCCATCAGAAGTTGCTAAAAATTTATCCAAACCCAAATCAATACCCAAAGGATGACCCTTAAACTGAACCTCAGGAATATTCACATTTAATTGCATTGAGAGCATCACAAAATAACCAGATGCTCTTCGGACAATACGAGCTTGTTTTATTTCAAATCCATCCGGAATATCTCTTGATTTTCTAAACTTTACCCATCCTATTTGTGGTAACTTTATTTGATTTACTTTTACACAATCTTTGAGCATTTGAGGATACAGGTAAGAACGCATCCTGTACTTGTTTTTAAAGCGAGGAAAACCTAACTTTTTAGACTGCATATCCGCAAAAGCTCTGTCCAGAGTTCTTAAAACTTGCTGTAGCACTTGAGCGTTAACTGATTTGAGCAGTTCGTTAGTCTTCTTGGCTTTTGTTAAGGCTTTGGCTTGATTGTGATAATTGGGATAAGGGACATCACATGGAATAATATATTCCTGTTCTAGAGAACAAGCATTAACCGGTGATTTACGAGATTTCAACCAATCCTTACGCTCTCTGAGTGCATAGTTCC
>JAAHGR010000354.1 GCA_010672425.1 Symploca sp. SIO2E6 | reverse complement strand
AGGCTTGGCCTATTTGGCAATAGTTGCTCCGCGACTGTTGCCCAATCGCAAAGGAGCTAATAGTAATGCCATCGATCAAGACTATAATCTTAAAGATTATGTTAGTGAAATGGTGATTAAACCCGGCTCTACTTTAATCGGGCAAACTCTCCAACAAAGTCAACTCCAGCGGAAGTTTGATGTGGATGTACTCGAACTGATTCATAATGGTAACCGCTTTCCCCAACCCTTGGCAGATAAGATATTGCGGGCTGGAGATATTTTAATCGTGCGGGGTACTCGAGAATGTTTGCTCAATATTAAAGATGAAAGAGGAATTGACATGTTGGCAGATGTTAAGTTTGGCCGACATTCTCTAGAAGAAGAACTCAGTTCTGGGGAAGAACGTATTGGGGAAGTCTTGATCCTCGCTAACTCAAATTTGATTGGTTCTACTCTCAAAGACATGCGTTTTCGGCAACGTTACAATGCTACGGTATTAGCAATTCGCCGAGGACAGGAACTAGTAAGAGAGCGACTAGGGGGAGTGCCGTTACGTTTTGGCGATGTGCTGTTAATCCAAGGTCCAAATCAAAGTTTTCTGGGACTGCAAACAAGTCGCGATTTATTAATGATTGGACAACGGGATTTGGAAACTCTGCGGCGAGATAAAGCTGGGATTGCTGTGGCAATTGGTTTGGGAGTAGTCTTGTCCACTGCCTTTAACTTGTTACCAATTCTGGTGAGTGCTTTGCTAGGAGTAGTATTGATGGTCTTGACTGGCTGTCTCAAACCGGGGGAACTCTACGAAGCTGTCCGTTGGGATATTATTTTCCTGTTAGCTGGATTGATTCCCCTGGGGATAGCGATGAGTAATTCCGGTACAACGGAGTGGTTAGCTCAAGGGCTGGTAGCACTCGGAAAGAATCTTTCTGGTTATTGGCTGTTGACTATCTTCTACATTGCTACTGTGCTGATTACGGAGGTGCTTTCTAATAATGCTTCGGTGGTACTACTGTTGCCAGTGGCGGTGGAGGTAGCTAAGAACCTCGGCTTCAATCCTCTCGCATTTATGTTTGTGGTGACGTTTGCTGCTTCTAATAGCTTCATGACCCCCATTGGTTATCAGACTAATACTATGGTTTATGGACCGGGAGGCTACAGATTCCTGGACTTTGCTCGGGTTGGTGCCCCCTTAAGTATGCTCATGGCGTTGATTATTCCACCACTGATTATTCTGGTGTATGGGTTGTAGAGCTAATTCAAAGTTCAAGCATTGATGGAATCGCCGAATTAAACCCTAACCAGGGTCTGCTGCATGAGTGAGTTAGCCATGCCATACAATGGTTTCAAGCTTTCTTACTCATTACTCATTACTCTTGAGAAAAAAGGCTCCAAGGCAGAAGGCTCTAAGGAAAGTTGACTTGTTTCTCGTTTTCTTTTTGGGGCGGAAGTCCCTAAAGATGCTCATTACTCATTACTCATTACTCATTACTCATTACTCATTACTCATTACTTATTACTTGTTACTTATTCAGCAAACCTTAACTATTTGCGAAAAACTCGCAAAACTAGAGCGTTAGCAGTATAACTACCCAATTCTTCGGTATCGAAATGAGGGTTTTCTTGGAGAAATTCATCGAATGCCCGTTTCTCTCCCATATTTTTCTTGTCTAAATTTTGCGAAAACCAATCGTCGAAGAAAATGATAGCTTGTTCTTGAATCAAAGGAGCACAGAAATTCAGTGCTTCCTTAGCAGATAAATACATATCACAATCTACCATAATCACACTAGCCTTGGTTAATTGATATTTCTCAATTAAGTCTTGATTAAGAGTGTCACTAAACCATCCTTTGATCAAAAAAGTACGGTTCCAATCAATACCTTGCTCAGTTAAAATTTTGCTAGTTAATGCTAAACTAGAGTTGAACTGTCCAGCAAACCATGCCCCTCCATCATCATTCTTTGCTGTTTTTGGTAGACCTTCAAAGGAATCAAAGCCAAACATACGAACTTGTTTCAGGTTTAATTCTTGGAGAACCTTATGCAGACAAACCATTGATGTACCGTGACAGACACCAAATTCTAGATAGTCTCCTAGAGTGTCAGGTTCCTGTTTTTCCTTCAATAACAGAAAAGCTTCACGATATTTCAGGGTAATTTCTTTCTCAGGGACCAGTTTATTACTGTAGGTATCATTTAGCTTAACATTCTCAACCCAAGCTTGAATACCTTCTGGAGTATAGCTCAGCAGGCGTTTCATTACAGACTTCAGTCGCAGCAATTTTATTGATCTTATAATTAGAGAACTGAAGATTATTTTTAGAGAACTGCTGCTTAGGGGAGAATTTTGGGTTGGTTTCATGATATCTTTTCAATGTAGGGAATTGGGAATTGGGAATTGGGAATTGGGAATTGGGAATTGGGAATTGGGAATTGGGAATTGGGAATTGGGAATTGGGAATTGGGAATTGGGAATTGGGAATTGGGAATTGAGAATAGGAAAAGATATTGTTTCTTCCATAAGCTAAAGTGCTGAGGTGCTGATAGCTGAGGTGCTGCAAGCTAAAAGCTCAGAGCTTGCCCCAAAATACACCCAAGGGATCTATGATAGAAAAAACACTTAAAGAATCTTAATAAAAAAGAGTGACTACACAACCACTAACCTTAGCCAACAACTTAGAAAAGTACCTTTGGACTTGGCAAGGGCATCAAATTCAATACACGGTTATGGGTACTGGCAAGCCTCTGGTACTGATTCATGGGTTTGGTGCTTCCCTTGGACATTGGCGCAAGAATATTCCTGTCCTAGCTGCCTCTGGCTACCGAGTATTTGCGATCGATCTCTTGGGATTCGGCGGTTCCGCTAAGCCTCCACTGGATTATACCTTGGAGTTGTGGCAACAGCAGTTGCAGGACTTTTGGGATGCCCAAATTAGAGAACCGGCGGTGTTTATTGGTAATTCCATCGGTGGTCTGTTAAGTCTGATGTTGATGAGTGATGCTCCTGAAATTACTGCGGGTGGAGTTTTAATTAACTGTGCTGGTGGCATGAATCATCGTCCTGAGGAACTTAATTTGCCTCTCAGGTTAGTGATGGGAGTTTTTACTAAGTTGGTGAGTTCCCAGACTTTTGGGCCATTTCTGTTTAACCGCATTCGCCAGAAATCTCGCCTCCGCCGTACTCTCAGTCAGGTATACTGCAACCCAGAAGCCATTACAGAAGAATTAGTGGATATTATCTATCAACCCTCCTGTGATCCTGGAGCCCCAGAAGTATTTGCCTCGGTACTCACTGCTCCTCCTGGTCCTACTCCCGGCTCACTATTACCCAAAGTCAAGCATCCTCTACTAGTAATTTGGGGAGAAAATGACCCTTGGACGCCAATTGCTACTGCTGCTATCTACCAAAAGCAGCGGGAGGCGGGTCAAGATATTGAGTTTTTCCCCATTCCCCAGGCTGGTCACTGTCCTCACGATGAGAAACCTGATGCGGTAAATCCAATTATACTTGATTGGTTATCAGTTATTGGTTATTAGTTGTTTGTTATTGGTTGTTTGTTGTTTGTTGTTTGTTGTTGGTTGTTGGTTGTTTGTTGTTGGTTGTTTGTTGTTTGCCAATTCTCAATTCTCAATTCTCAATTCCCTATTCCCCATTCCCCATTCCCTACCTAATTATGCGCATTGGTGTTGAAACCTTCACTATTAATAAGCAGTTTCCCTTGACTATCAGTCGTGGTACTACCTCTCAATCGACTAATATCTGGGTAAGACTAGAACAGCAGGGTATAGAAGGTTGGGGAGAAGCTTCTTCCTTTTCCCTCCTTGGTAGGAATGGAGTTAAACATGTCTGTACTACTGAGGTGAGTTTTGAAGCATTAGAAAGAGTTATACCGATGCTGGAGGCATTTAGTCCTTGGGAGAGACAGAAAATTGAGCGGGTGTTGGCGGAAGCAGAAGTCCCTTCAGCGGTTTGGGCGTCGATTGATCTAGCCCTGCAGGATTGGTTGGGCAAACATGTAGGACTACCGTTATGGCGTTTGTGGGGTTTGAATCGTCGCCGCATTGTACCCACTGCTGCCACGGTGGGCATCAATAATCCAGAAGGTGCGAAACAGCGAGTACGAGACTGGTTACCGGTGACTGGTGGGGGTGTACTGAAAATCAAGCTGGGGTCTCCTGAGGGGATTGCAGCGGATCAGGAGATGTTACTGGCGGTTCAGGAAGAAGCACCAGCGGCAGAGTTGAGTGTAGATGCCAATGGGGGTTGGAGTCTGGATGAGGCAGTAGAAATGTGTAATTGGCTGGCAACTCAGGGGGTGAAACATGTCGAACAACCCCTGGCAGCTGGACAAGAGGAACAATTACCCCTATTGTATGAGCGATCGCCTTTACCTATTTTTGTGGATGAAAGCTGCTTCGATAGTTTTGATATCCCTGTCTTGGCAAACTGCGTTCATGGGATTAATATCAAACTGATGAAATCTGGTGGCTTAACGGAGGCGATGCGGATGGTGCATACGGCTAGGGCTTGTGGGTTACAGGTAATGTTTGGTTGCTACTCCGACAGCACCCTAGCTAATACAGCAGCTTCCCAACTCTCCCCCTTGGCTGATTATCTAGATTTAGACAGCCACCTGAACTTAGTCGATGACCCTTTCACTGGTGCGATTATGCAACAAGGCCGTCTGATGCCGAATAATTTACCTGGATTAGGAGTACAATGTCATGGTTCTCACTACTAATCAGCGAGTTGCCGTTTTGCTCCATGAAGGGATTCGCGGTGACGGAGGTAAAACAGGACTAACGTTTTTACGCTATGGCAGAGCAACAGTTGTGGCTGTAATTGACCAAGAATCTGCAGGGGAGTCTTTGTCTGAACTCACTGGCATTGATTGTGATGCTCCGATTGTGGATTCCGTTGCGGCGGCACTTCCCTATCAACCGGATGTCCTGGTAATTGGTATGGCTGTCAGTGGAGGTGTACTACCAGATAGCTGGTGGCAAGAGGTAAAACAAGGAGTAGCCGCTGGGTTATCGGTAGTTAATGGTTTACATACCCTGATAGGATCTGACCCTGAATTACAACAACTCCTCAGGAAGGGTCAAACAATTTGGGATATTCGTCAGGAACCACAAGTATTAAGGATCGGAAGTGGTGAGGCGCGATCGCTACCATGTCGGCGTATCCTTACTGTTGGTACTGATATGTCTGTGGGCAAGATGTCCGCGAGTCTGGAGTTACATCAAGCAGCACAGCGTCAAGGGGTCAGGTCTAAGTTTTTGGCCACTGGTCAAGCTGGTATTATGATTGCTGGGGAAGGCATACCCTTAGATGCAGTAAGGGTGGACTTTGCCGCTGGTGCAGTAGAGCAGATGGTGATGGATTCTGGTCATAATTACGACTTGTTGATTGTGGAAGGACAGGGTTCTCTGTTGCATCCCGGTTCCACAGCCACCTTACCCCTGATCCGGGGAACCCAACCGACGGGATTAATCTTAGTGCATCGAGCAGGGCAAACTCACAACCACCGTTGTACTCAAGTCCCAATTCCTCCCTTACCAGAAGTAATTCGGCTCTATGAAACCGTTGCCCATGCTGGTGGAGCCTTTGCTCCAACACCAGTAGTCGCGATCGCACTTAATACCGGTCATCTAGATCCAGCCTCAGCAGCAGAAGCGATCGAGCAAGTACAGGTGGAAACGGGATTACCTTGTACTGATGTTGTACGTTTTGGAGCTGATTTGTTGCTCGGAGTGGTGATGGGGAGTTGAGGGATTTTAGATTTTAGATTTATTTAGATTTTGGATTTTGGATTTTAGATTTTAGATTTTAAACGGTCACAAGCTCCTAAATTTATTTATGGAATAAATCTTTAATCTTCAATCTTCAATTTTCAATTGCTTGACTTTATTTTGATTTTATGCTATTGTTTCAGAATGAGAAAGTGTGCAAACATATATAGTAGTTGAAAGTTGTATCAAGATCCCCGACTCCTTGGTTAAAAACAGTTGATTACTCGACAAACCCGTAGAAGAAGTCGGGGATCTAGCGGCAAATACTATTTGTGCGATCGCTTCAAGTATCTCCAGATCCCCGACTTCCCGGTTGAAAAAGGTTGATTAATTCGACCAACCGCTATAAGAAGTCGGGGATCTAGTCTTGCCGGGGATCTTACTCTTGCCTATTGCCTATACCCAATTCCCCATTCTCAATCCCCAATCCCCAATTCCCAATTCCCAATCCCCAATTCCCAATTCCCAATTCCCAATCCCCAATCCCCAATTCTACATTCCCAATTCTCAATTTCTCATCGCTTCCCACCGCTGGAGGTCTTCGATTAAAATCGGATTCACATCAAACCAAGTATTGAGGTTCTCATCGTCGTAACCTAAAACGAATTTATTTTGCAACAGCTCATCGCAAATTACAAAATTACCCTTATTCGGTAAACTATAAGTATTAGTCGTCAAGCGACCGGTTTGGTGAACTTTGGATAATTCGGGGAAATGATAATCTCTTACAGTATAAGCCCTACGTTCCTCTTTTACCGCATCTTCCGCTGTTGCCTGATCTACATATTCCCGTTGCTTCTTGATAGCCACTTCACAGGAAGTGCGTGCTAGTCGGATTAAATCCCGCATCACACCACCACTTTTCTGGCATAATAAATCTACCGCATCGGGAGTAAAAATATCTGCTTCGTTGATGCGAGCCAAGCGCTTACTAATTACCTCAGTCAACAGCTTTCTACCATTTTGATCAGGAATCGTCGTGGGACAGGTATTTTCATCCGGCTTAAATACCGATATATTGGCCAAATCCAAGCATTTTTGGAAGCTTTGCATTGGTTGCCGAAAATCGGGGGAATATCTCAGGGAAATGGGTATAGTATAGATAATATGGCATTCTAATTCCGTGAGTAGGGGACTGGCAAACATTTCCAGAGCAGTTTCTTGGTCGTGTCGGTCCAAACCATCCACAATCACTACTAACTTTTGCTTGGTATCCTGTTCCGCTGCCTGGATAATATCATTAGCTCTAGCGATCATTTCACTAAGTTTAGGTCTAATATTGATAGATCTAGTCATCTCCTTAGTGAATCCCCGCTTCAGGACTAAACCAGCTTGCTTAAAGATATCTGGTAGACCGACATTCCCACTAACTTGGTCTTTTTCCTGATAAACTATAGTGAGCAAAGTCTCTTCCAAAGCTTGGAATAATTGCTCATCTCGATTCGACCACCAACCAGGTTTAATCGCCTGACTACAAATTTCCAGAGCAATGAGTACTAGTACTTCAGCGTAACTAATATTATAACGGTCGAGAGCTGTAAGTGTATCAATCCAAATTACTGTGTAATCTGCGGCTAACTGCTGTTCAACCCGGCGCAATTCCGTGGTTTTTCCTCCTCCCAAATGTCCTGCCAGTAAAAACTTGGTCGGCTCGTCTTCCATTTCCAGGAAATTAATCAAATTCTCCACCGGACTATCGGGACGCTGGACATAAAAATCCCTTAACTCTTCAGGTTTACTCAAGGCTTCCTCTGGCTTGAATAGCTGGTAAACTGGTTTCCAAAATTTGGCGTTAGTCATGGGGGAATGGGGAATTGGGAATGAGTAATGAGTAATGAGTAATGAGTAATGAGTAGTAGTTGGACTTCAGTCCAATAGCCCTAATGCGTTTTTGCTAAATTTTGTGTCAATTATAGAATATTTAATGCTAGTTTAAATATTAGCGATCGCGCCATTAGATTCAATTATCCTACTGTAGGGGCGGGTTAACCTATCATCTTTCGGTATTAACCAGCCAATCATCTAAACCCGCCCGGCGGTGGCACAATTGGCGTATCATCACCCGGGGCGGGTTTATGGAAATTATCCCTGCATTCCACAGTTTTTGGTGAACCCGCCCCTACACCTTATGATTTTATTAGAAATGGGTAATACTCGCGATCGCACCATTAGATTCAATTATTACCCTGTAGGGGCGGGTTAACCTACCATCTTTCGGTATCAACCAACCAAT
>JAAHGR010000353.1 GCA_010672425.1 Symploca sp. SIO2E6 | reverse complement strand
TAGAAGGAGATAAGGGGGATAAGGAGACGCGGGGACGCGGGGAGAAGGAGATAAGGGGAGAAGGAGATAAGGGGGATAAGGAAGAACCTAGCCTGTTTGTATTGCCGGAGACGGATTTAGAAGAAATTCTGCGGGAGTTGGAATCTCTTAAACCCCAGGTGGCAGTAATTGATAGTATCCAAACCCTTTACTTTGCTGCCTTGACTTCGGCTCCTGGTTCTGTAGCCCAGGTACGAGAATGCACTTCGGCGCTGATGCAGGTGGCCAAACGGGAGAATATTACTCTGTTAATTGTCGGACATGTGACTAAGGAAGGAGCGATCGCGGGACCAAGGGTGTTGGAACATTTAGTGGATACGGTATTGTATTTTGAAGGTGATCGCTTTGCTTCTCATCGACTCCTGCGATCGGTAAAAAACCGTTTCGGTGCTACCCATGAAATTGGTATTTTTGAAATGGTGGATAAAGGTTTGCAGGAGGTACTCAATCCCTCAGAGCTCTTTTTAGGCAACCGAGATGAAGCGAGTCCTGGTACTGCTACTGTCGTTGCTTGTGAAGGGACTCGTCCCATTTTGGTGGAGTTGCAAGCGTTGGTGGCTCCTGCGAGTTATGGTTCCCCCCGGCGCTCCACTACAGGTATTGATTATAATCGCCTGCAACAAATTCTGGCGGTGCTCGAAAAGCGGGTGGGGATTCCCCTGTCCAAACTCGATGCTTATGTAGCTACTGCTGGGGGTTTAGGGGTAGAGGAACCAGCAGCAGATTTAGGAATTGCCGTAGCAGTGGTAGCTAGTTTTCGCGATCGCGTGGTTCATCAGCGTACAGTGATGATTGGGGAAGTGGGCTTAGGGGGACAAGTACGACTGGTCTCCCAGATGGAACTTCGTCTTAAAGAAGCGGCTAAGTTGGGTTTTAAACGGGCAATTATTCCCAAAGGTCAAACTTTACCCGATGTTGGTTTGGAAATAGTACCAGTGGCTAGGGTTCTAGATGCAATTATTGCTGCTTTGCCCGGTGGTTTACGTCAGCAGTTTACTGAGGAGGGGATGGATGAGGATTTTTGAGTTAGCACCTCAGCTATCAGCATTCAGCCTTCAGCCAAAAAGGTGGAACTGGCATCCTGCCAGTCTTTCCGTGGAATTGGCATCCTGCCAGTCTTTCCGTGGAATTGGCATCCTGCCAGTCTTTCCGTGGAACTGGCATCCTGCCAGTCTTTCCGTGGAACTGGCATCCTGCCAGTCTTTCCGTGGAACTGGCATCCTGCCAGTCTTTCCGTGGAATTGGCATCCTGCCAGTCTTTCCGTGGAATTGGCATCCTGCCAGTCTTTCCGTGGAATTGGCATCCTGCCAGTCTTTCCGTGGAACTGGCATCCTGCCAGTCTTTCCGTGGAATTGGCATCCTGCCAGTCTTTCCGTGGAATTGGCATCCTGCCAGTCTTTCCGTGGAATTGGCATCCTGCCAGTCTTTCCGTGGAACTGGCATCCTGCCAGTCTTTCCGTGGAATTGGCATCCTGCCAGTCTTTCCGTGGAATTGGCATCCTGCCAGTCTTTCCGTGGAATTGGCATCCTGCCAGTCTTTCCGTGGAATTGGCATCCTGCCAGTCTCTCAACTCTAGGGCAAAGCCCCACAGGCTGGAAGCCTGTTCCACAAGTTAGTTACTGCTGGAGATAAGTGCATTAGAAAAAATCTTGATATATAGGCGCACAATTTTTCTATTATAGAATAATAGTTACTGTAAAAAAATAACCTTGATCAGTCCCTAACCAGGCAACAAAAACTACAAAAAGTTGAACTTAGAGCATGACTTATAATTCTCAAACCAAAGTTGTTGGCTTTCCTCTTTTCGATAAAGTTACTTTACTCGACTTCGTCGGTGCGACTCAGATATTCTCAGACGCAAAAGGATTTGAACCAGTGTGGCTTGCCCCTGAAATGCGTCCCTATCAAACAACGGAAGACACAGTAGGAGAACAATCGATTTATATCAACCCACATTTTACTTTCTGCGATCAAAATCGACCTGAGATTGATATACTTTTCTTGCCGGGAGGAACAGCGGGATATTACGATGACATTAGCGGCACAGGTTGTGGGTATATTTATGCCATGTTCGATAAAACCTACCAGGAGTTTGTAACCAAGGTTGCTAATAATGAAGCTAGCTGCTATGGCTCTGTTTGCACAGGAGCCTTTGTGCTTGCTGCGGCTGGTCTGTTTGACGATTGTACGGCAACTACTTACTGGAGTGTAATAGAAGAATTGCGCCTGTTCCCAAACATTACAGTTCCTGAGGGTTATCCACGGGTTCTTATTAATAAAAAGGAAGTAAACGGTGTGGAAAAAGTTTGTTTTAGCGGTGGTGGTGTTTCATCTTCTCTGGATTTGGCTCTGGCACTAGTAAAGCATCTCTCTGGCGACGAGGTGGCTCAAAAGACGCAGCTTCAGTCTCAATATTCACCCAGACCAATTATTAGTTTTGGCGATCCGTCTGAAGCATCACAAGGTATGGTTGAAGAAAGTCAGCTTGTGAAGAGTATGAGGGAATCACAACAAGAAAAAATTATTCAACCTACCCGATGTGCAGTAAATCGGATACTAGATAAGGCTTAGGAAAATAAGTAATAAGCATTAGAAGGCAGGAGGCTCCGAGGCTCCGAGGCAGGAGGAAGAAGAGTTTTCATTGCCTAAAAAGAAGTTATAAACTAGTCATATCAAAGGATTCGGCCATCCTTTTGCTATTTCTATTTTCTCAAGAGCTCCTGAAGAGTAGATGGCACCCCAATTGAATGGAAGAAACAATTCTCTTCACTATTGCCTATTGCAAGAGTGCCTATTGCCTTCTTTCTCAAGAGCTCCCGCTTGTGCGCTTCGCGCCCCCAATTGAATACGAGAAACACGTTGGGGAGCAGTAGGGGCGGAAAGCGAAGCGTTCTCGAAGAGTAGCATTTGGGCGATAATTTAAGTACACACACCCGAGTATATCAATCCAAATGCTATGGTGCTTCGCACCATGCTTCGCTTTCCGCCCAAACCCCTTACGGCTTCATTCTTTGTAGTGCGAGCATCTTGCTCGCTAAAATTATACCCACACTAACTCGCTAAAATTACACCCACACTAAAATTACACCCACACTAAAATTACATCCACAGGCTGGAAGCCTGTTCCACCAGTTCCCAATTCCCAATTCCCAATTCCCAATTCCCAATTCCCAATTCCCAATTCCCAATTCCCAATTCCCAATTCCCAATTCCCAATTCCCAATTCCCAATTCCCAATTCCCAATTCCCAATTCCCCATTTATCATCATTTTTTGCTATTATTACTTAACAATGGGATAGGTTTGTGCCTGTAATGAAGTTTTTCTTCCTGCTTCTACTAACTTGTGCAACTAGCGGTTGCGCTAACCGAGTGGTTCCCACTATTTCAGCACTAGAAGCTGAATCTGTAATTGCACCGGATTTGACTAAGGTCAAATCCTTGTCTATTGCCTCAGAAACTCAGAATCAGTGGACTCCTGAATTAGAAGCGGAATATCAGCTCAGAGCCAAGGAGGCGATCGCGTATTATGCTGGTAAAGGCTATGGCAACACTCACGGAGAAAACGAAAAGCGGTCTTATCCCTATGCGATGTTCGACTTTCTGGCAGGTAACCGGGAACAAGGACTCTCATTTCTGCAATCGGAAGACGCGGAATCCGGAGACCACGAGCATACTGAGGGCATCGACTATTATTACAGTTTTACCCTTAAAGGACAAGTTAGAAAATACTTCTTCTTGGGGCAATTTCTAGACCCTGATTATCGACAGAGGATGTTTGAGGGAGCCAAGAAGTGGACGGAACAAGACCCGAAAGGACGTCCTCACCCAATTTATGGTAAGGGTAAAGGAGGTAATGGTTGGGGTCCCCAGGTGCGGGGTGGCTGGGTTGATGGACGTAATACAGACAATCTTAGAGCCATGCGGGAGGTAGCGGTTTATCTCATGGCAGAGGAAACTGGTAATGAAGCTACCAGACTTCTCTATCAACAGAAGCTTCAGCGATATGTCTGGGCACTTTATCACATCGGTATGGGAGAATGGGATTCAGAGAACTACCTTGGTCATACCTTTGCTGCCTACCTCAATCTCTACGATTTTGCCCAAGACCCGGAAGTGAAACAATTAGGTAAAGCCGCTTTAGATTGGATGGCCACTGCTGCTGCACTGAAATATTACCGGGGAGGTTTTGGCGGACCGACTAAGCGGGATTATGGCAAAGGTAATGTAGTTTACGGTTCCAATACGGCTCGTTTGTTCTGGCTCTATTTTGGGGATGTCACTTTGCCTAATCCGAAGCCAGAACGGGATATAATCCATCTTATTACTAGTACCTATCGACCACCAGCAGCAGTAGTAGCACTCGCCAGGAAGCAGTTTGACAAGCCAGTGGAAATCCTGGGGAGTAAACCTATTTATGAAAACTGGAAACCTGGAGGTGAGGAACAACCAGCCTATTGGGAGACCAATTTCTTTGGTCATACCTATCAATTGGGTTCTGTCGCTGGTAAATTTGCCGATGGTGATGTAGGACCATTCAAGTTAATGGCCTACAATCAAGACCGAGGTGTGGATTACTTTGTGGCTAATACCGGTGGTGGTTGGGTGCAACCAGGGAAGAACCAAGGGGACCAAGTTGGTCAATATCGTAACCTAGTTATTTGGCTCAGACCATCTTCAGAGCAACCTTTTTTCTTTCAGTTACCCAAAAGTGCCCAAGCGGAAATAGAAGATGGTATTTGGTTTTGGAAACTAGAGAAAACCTGGCTGGCTATCCATCCGATTAATTTGGCTTCCTCTACAAAGGTAACGATTGGGAATCGGAAGTTAGCACAACACTACTCTCAGGAGCAAACTTGGCAGGCAAAAAGTATCAGAAAAAGTTATACGGGCTTTGCCTTGGAAGTGGGAGAACAGGAATCTCACGGTAGTTACCCGGAATTTAAGCAAGCGGTCAAAACCAAAAGTCAGTTGGATTTAACTAACTTGGCTACTGGTACAGTGCAGTTGAGGGGAGCAAACGGTAACCGACTCCAATTAACCCATAATCCTAACCACGAGTTACCAATTCTCCTCCGTAACGGCGTTAAGCATAATTGGTTGCAACACCTGGAGTTATACCATTCTTCTAACGGCAATAAACCGATTTCCCTAGGTTGGAAAACAGGCAAACTGCGAGTAGAAGCGGGTGGGTTAGTTGGGGAATGGGGAATTGAGAATTGAGAATTGGGAATGGGGAATGGGGAATTGGGAATTGGGAATGGGGAATGGGGAATTGGGAATTGGGAATTGGGAATTGGGAATTGAGAATTGGGAATTGAGAATTGAGGAGAGTGAGCACGCTCTGTATTAGAATTAACACCAGTGCGATCGCTTTCTCTCGTAGGGTGGGCAAATTGAAGCTCTTCGACAAATGGACTGATAAATTGTGGAAATCTGGGTAACCCTACAGTTTGCTCAAACTTGCTAAGAGTACTTCCGTGATCGCACTAAATTCTCCCCAAACACAGCCTGATATGCCAATCCATCCTCATCCTCAGGATTACCTGCAAACAAGTGCGGTAAACGCAACAAAAAAAGGCTGAATATTTGTCTTATCTCCGACCTATTCAACTAACTAACTTGTCTCCCTTGTCTTCCTTGTCTCCCTTCTCCTCACCATCTTTGGTAGGTAGTAGGTTACAACTTATTCACCTAAGTTGCTGAGGTGGATAGCTAATTGGGGATGGTTTGGTGGTAGGGAACTCTGATCGATAGCGAGCGCTTGCTCATATACAGCGGTTCCCGCTGTTATGCGGTACACTTAATTTGAGTGTTGGATAAGGGTGATATAACGAATGAAAGCATATTCAGTCGATCTGCGAGAAAAAATCGTGGCAGCACATTTAGCACAAAAGCTATCAATTAGAACAGTTGCTGCCAGATTTTCCGTTAGTAAAAGTCTTGTTCAAAAATTAGTTAAGCAACAAAAAACTGAGGGACATTTGCAGGCCAAAAAGAGAGGAAAACCACAATGAGAGTCATTTGACTAACGCTGAAGCAGATATCAGAGCACTCGTAGTAGATTATCCTGATGCAACTTTAGTAGAGTTATGTGAGTTGTTTTTACAAAAAACTGGAAATTGGGTGAGTAAAACAGCGATGTGTCGCTATTTACAAATTTTAGAGCTGCCTCGTAAAAAAAAAAGCTGGTACAGTAGTCAAGCCGCAACTTCAAGAGTTCAAAAACTTAGACTAGAGTATTGGGAAAAAATCAAAGATATTAAGCCAGAGAACCTAGTATTCATAGATGAAACAGGGATTATACTAGGTGCAACAAGAACCCATGCTCGTTCGCAACCAGGAACAAGAGTATCTCAACTAAAACCATTTTACCGAGGGGCAAAAGTTAAGGCTATTGGTGCAATTAGTCTGAAGGAGGTATTAGGATTAATGACCATGAATAATTCTATGGATGGGGCAGCATTTGATGTATTTACTGAGAAAATTTTATGTCCTCGATTGTGGCCAGGAGCAGTAGTAGTAATGGATAATTTATCAGCTCATAAACTAGCATCAGTTGTATCCAAAATTGAAGCTGTAGGTGCAAGTGTTATTTATCTATCCCCATACAGCGGTTCCCGCTGTTACGAGGTACAGTAACAACAATTGGCAAACCAATTTCTTAAGTGTTGAGGATTCATTAAGTCGATGGCAACTGCAATGATTTTATCAATCATGGAGGTAGTAGTTGGAGCAAAGCTCCGCAAAAAAGATTTCAGTTGTGACCACCAAAGTTCAATCGGATTAAATTCTGGAGAATACAGCGCTTTGCGATGTTATGAGGTACAGCAAGAAAAATCCCCCTAAATCCCCCTTAGAAAGGGGGACTTTTACTGCCCCCCTTAGAAAGGGGGGTTGGGGGGATAAAGGTGTACCACATAACAGCGAAAACTGCTGTAATAGATGCAATCGCTTTCTCTTTAAAATATTTTGTTGGTTGTAAAAACCCGTGATTTTTGGCTATTATTTTAATAATGGAGTAGGTGTGCACCTGTATCTAACTCACCTATAAGTAGCTATAAGTAGGTTGGGTGTAACGAAGTGAAACCCAACGCAGCATATCGGTTAACTATGCCTTTAGAAAGGGAGCATCAATTCGATACCCGCCAGGGGTTAAAACCCCTGTCTAATAGCCAAAGTCCGTTTTAACGGACTGAAAACAAATAATGGATGCGATCGCCTACAGCACCAACATAGCTGATCGCTTTCTCTTTAAAATATTTTGTTGGTTGTAAAAACCCGTGATTTTTTGCTATTATTCTAATAATGGATTAGGTGCGCGCCTGTATTGCGATAACCTACTGGGGGCATTGGTATTAACTCCCCCTCCAATAACTCATAGCGGTTATCGGTGCTGTCTTCATATTCGAGATATTGCTCAAAGGTAAGTTTTACAGGTGTGTGGGTCATGTTTCTTACCGTACCTTGGCACTAAACTTCAGTAAAATTATCTGCTTCTATACCTTGCGATCGTAACACTATTCCCTCACAATGCGATCGCTACTGATAAATTCATCTTTGGTAATGTCCTCTATAAGTAGGTTGGGTGTAACGTTCGCGTAGCGTCTCCGAAGGAGAAGTGAAACCCAACACCGCGCATCGGTTGACTATGCCTTTAGAAAGGGAGCATCAATTCGATACCCGCCAGGGGTTAAAACCCCTGTCTAATAGCCAAAGTCCGTTTTAACGGACTGAAAACAAATAATAGATGCGATCGCCTACAGCACCAACATAGCTGATCGCTTTCTCTTTAAAATATTTTGTTGGTTGTAAAAACCCGTGATTTTTTGCTATTATTCTAATAATGGATTAGGTGTGCGCCTGTATTGCGATAACCTACTGGGGGCATTGGTATTAACTCCCCCTCCAATAACTCATAGCGGTTATCGGTGCTGTCTTCATATTCGAGATATTGCTCAAAGGTAAGTTTTACAGGTGTGTGGG
>JAAHGR010000352.1 GCA_010672425.1 Symploca sp. SIO2E6 | reverse complement strand
TCAGCTAACTGGGAGAGCCAAATTAATACTTGGGGTATCGTTGGTTATCGCAAGAGTGGTAAAAAACAAGTGCCAGTTTATGGTAATATTTATAATGCCCAAGCAGAAGCTAATCGGGATGCGGAATTAGCAGCAGCAGCTAATGCTGCTCAACAACGAGACCTAGCTACTCAACAGGCTCAGGCATTAGAAGCTAATTTACAACCACAAATTGCTATTACAAAAGCAGAGATTGCTCAACTAGAGCTAAAATTAGCAGTATTACCAGAGGCTCTGCAACAGGGAACTACAACTACATTACCAGAGCAAATTGCCAATAAAGAACAAGAAATTGGTGATACCTTAGCAGCTATTGCCCAAACTCAAACTAAGATAGCTACTCTCCAAGGTCAGTTAACTGATACTGAAGCGGCAGAGGTAACCAAACAAGCCGAAATTGAGCAACAAAAAGTCGCGATCGCTAATGCCGAAGAACAGATTACCAATCTGAAAACCGAAATTGCCCGTCAAGAAAAGGTTCTGGAACTCGAATCCGAAAAAGATGCTGCTCTGACTCAAGCAGAATGGTACGAACAACAAGCAGCAGTTCATTGGGAACAGAGCCGAAAAAATGGCCCTACCTGGCAAGAACAAAGAGTTACTTATGAAAAAGATTGGAAAGGCAGACAGCAAGAGAAAATAGTTACGATTAACCACACTGATCACGATTGGATTACTTGGGATAATTACACCAAATTAGCAGCAGAACTTCGCCAGCAAGCAATAGACAACCAAGCCGAAATTGACGAACTAACTAAAGCTGGTACTGCTAGTCAGGCAGAAATTATTACCTTAAAAGCAGAGCAACAGTCCTGGGAACAAGAGCAAGAGGCACTAGAAACTCAATTACAGACCTGGGAAGAAGAATTACAGTCTCTCCAACAGCAAATTGATGACTTAAACGCACAAATTATCCAAAACCAGGAGCAACTGCCTGGATTAAACGAGCAACTGCAAACCCAGGAACAGGAAAAAGAGATTTTAGAGGAACTGCGATCGCTACAGCAGCAGTTACTAGCTGAAATTGAACTTAAGCTCACAGATAAATATCAAGAAGTTGACCTAGCCGAACAGTATTTGCAGCAAGTTACTGCCAATATCAATCGCTTGGAAAGCCGTTTAGATTTACTCAATCGGGCCGATCAGCTAGAAGCTCAATATCAAGAGCAACAACAGCAGTGGCAGGCAGCAGCTACAGACCAAACGGAAGCTATCGAGGCATTAATAGCTACTCGCGAACAAGGAAAAACCGACCGGGAACAACTCCTAACCTTGCGATCGCAGCTTAACCAAGTTAACACCGAACTCCAACAACTTCAAGGTTCTCAGGTACAAGTAGAACAAGCACTCCAGCAACAACAGGAAGCATTAGCTTTAACGGATCTACAACTAGGAACTCAACAGATACAGTTAGAGAGTTTAGAAAGTCAAGATGCTCCCCTACTCAGTGCGCAGCAGTATTTCCTTGACCTAGCTGAGGAAAAGCGCCAGGAAATTTGGTATTCGGGCAAGAAAACCAGTACACATAGCAAACAAAAAGCTAGGGAATATCGGGAAGCACTGGAAAATGCTTCATTGGTGGCAGATAGGCGCAATCAACTTTGGCCCGCAATTGCAGAAACGAACCAGCGTATTGAAGAACTAGAAATTCAACAGGCTCAACAACAGCAGGAAGTTGAACAAAGCCAAGCAGAACTAACAGCACTAGAGCAGCAAATCACGCCTTTAGAGACTCAAGCTACCACATTAAAAATCCAGATTGCCCCCATTGCCGATCGCATCGCACCTTTAGAGGAACTCGAAAGGCAGCAAATCGAAGAGTTCAATACGGCAGTAGCACAAGCTCAAACATTAGCTAGTAACCTCGACCAAACCACAAAACAACAAGTCCAGGCACTGCGACGGTTAATTAGCTTTGGTATTTTAGCCGCTGAATCCGACCTAGATTTCTTCCCCTTAGAAGTTGAACCAAAAATTCAGGAGTTTATTCAACAACTCCAGGAACGCAGTCTCGATTTTACTAATCAAAGCCAACAGTTAAATCAACTTATTGCTGATTGGCAACAGGATTTAGACCTAACCACTGACGATTTAAGCCGTCAAGGGATTACTGCCCAGATTGTGCAAGCTCAAAACCAGTTGGCTAATCTTCAAACCTGGAAAGTAGAAAATGATACTGCGGTGGCTGAGTTAGAGGATTATTTAAACCAAGCTAATCAAGCTTTAGAAAGTTTGCGGTTAGAGCAAGAACTTGAAGTTCGCCAAGCTTTAGAAAATAACGATAAGCGCTTACAGTCCCTCCAAGCTCAACTGCAATCAGAAAACGCCGCTGATGCAGCATTAGATGATGATTCATTACTAGCTTATACCCAATTAAACCAGCAGATACTCCAAGATTTGGAACAGGTAGCCGAAACTTGGACTCAAGATTGGCAAGAAGGTCATAACAAAACTAGGGAGTTGGGAGCAGAACAACAAAATCTGTCCCAATCTGTAGATGAGTTAATTGCTGATATCGAAGCCAATTTCGCCGATCCTCACAGTGAGTATCACTTAAACGAGACCCAATTAGGAGAAGCGATCGCTACTTTAGGAGTTTTGGCTCCCAAGAGTGATACCCTAGAGCAATCGGTCATAACTACCGAGCAGGCGATCGCTAAACTGAAGCAGCGTATTGAGCAGGATGCCGCCTTATGGCAGGAAATTGCTCCTATAGCCATTCGGTTTGGAGTAGAATCTGAGCAGCTCAAAGAATATTTACCCAAGTACGAAGCAATTCAGAATTTTACCAATCCACAAGTAGCTCATATTCCTGATTTGCGGGAAGAAGCTGCTGCCTTAGAAAACCAAGCGCAGGAAATTGAAGACGCTTCCCCCAATTTACCAAAATTACCTGAACTTAAAGAGCGTTTAGAAGAGTTGGAAAAAGATTGGGAGGACAGTTTTGGCAAGCCCTGGGAGCCAAATCCGAAGCACAATATTAGTAATAAGAACAACCAGGCTGTCGCTTCTACATGGGCTAATTTCGGTAATAAGACCAAAACACTTGTTACATCTTCAACCAATGCTGTAGACCATAGTTATTATAGTGATGTAATCAAGAAGTTTTACGACCCTTACCAAGATAAGTTTTATAAACCAAATAAGAACCCATTTTCTACTTCTGCTGTTGAGCCCTACAATGTAGACAACTCATTCTTGACTACGATCTTTGGTAAGCAATATCTAGACTTAAAAATCTATTCTCTACATCAAGAAATAGAGGAGTTGGAGCAGAAGGCAGATGAAGTACAAGAATTAAAGGAGAAATCCTCAGAAACTCAACAACAGGCAGATGAGGAATTTAATACTGTCCTCCAAGCCTTGCGCCGCTCTTTCCTCACAGATTATCCTGACAATGGTACAGCTGTTACAGTTTTGGAAGAAGAAACTGCTTATGGACGCGGTGAGTACCAGGATAAATTGGAGACAGCTAAAGCTAAGCAAGCAGAAAATGTCGCAGCAGCAGCAGCAGCCTTAGCTCAAGCAGATTGGTATGAACAACAAGCAGCCATCCATTGGGAAAGGAGCCGTAAAAATGGCCCCAATTGGACAGAGGAACGGGTTACTTATAAGCGAAGGTTCCTTTTTGGGAAGAAAAAGAAAATCGTCAAAATTACCCACGAAGACCACGATTGGATTATTTGGGATAATTACACCAAATTAGCAGCCGAACTTCGCCAACAAGGAGTTGATTTACTCAAGGAAGTTCAAGAAGAAATCGAAGCTAAGGAACGCTGGGAACCCCTAGCTAACCAATGGACCGATGCCCATAATGCGGTGCAACAAGCGGAGCCATCGGTAACCGCAGCCAGGAATTTACTCGAACAACTCGAAACAGAACAGGAATCGATCCCCCAAGACAAGGCGCAGTTATCCCTATTTGAACAACTACTACCTACTCTCCAACAACAATTAGCCCAAGCTCAACAGGAAGCCGATGCCGCTAATGCTCAAGCTTTACAAGAGTGGGAAGAATATGACCCAGCAGCTACAGAATATCAGCAAGCGATCGCGGCGGTGTTAGAAAAGCGTGGCGAATTAGACAAGCAATCCCAAGCAACCCAGAACCAGTTAGCGGCAGTAGAAAAATGGGTAGAGCAGCAGAATATTGCTTTGGCTACAGAAATTACCCAAGTAGAGGAACTGCAACAAGTCCTCCAGGAAAGGCATCAAGCCATCGAAGCACAAATTGCCGACCTGATAAACCAGGGAGTAGTCGATGGCATCGATGAATTAAATGCCAAGCAAGCACAACTAGAAACATCCTCCCAGTTATTAGAGAATAAGGCTACTGTTCTCACCAGCCAACAAGCAGCCTTAACCCAGAAACGTATCCTCCTCACCGCCCAAAATGAAGTCATAGTTGCCGAACAACGTTTAGTAGACGCCTATCTCAACAGTCCCGGTGATATCGAGGCACTGCAACAACAACTAGAAGCTACTCGGGAAGCTTTAGCCGAGGCTCAGCGTTTAGCAGAACAAGCAGAAGCTACTAGCCAAGCCTTAACGGCTCCTTTACAAGAACTGCAAGGTAACCTCTTAGAGCAAAACGACGAACATCTGCGGGTAGCCAGGGAGAAGCAGCAAGTCCTCAAGGATCTACTCGAAGCAACCCAACTCAATGCCAACTATACCCTGCAAGCAGCCCAGAAACAGCAGCAACTCAATGACCTCGAATTCCAAGTTTTGCAACGACTCCAAGAAGCAACTATTGCCGGTAGCGAAGAAGCTAAGCATTTATTAGAAGTGGCTCGGCACAACAATATCGCCACCGCTGCCGAGATTTACTACCGGGATTATAGCGACTTAGCCAGCGATACCGGAGGTAGTTGTGCCGGAGGCATTGCCACTCCACAAGACCGGATTTTGGCAGATAAATATTATCAGGAGTGGTTGAAACATCAAGAACTCAAACGCCGTGCCCAAAACCAAGCCGCTGCCTTTACCGAAGCCAGGGAAGCAGCCGAAGCTCAAATGGAGGAACTGCAACAGCAACAGGTAGATGCCGCCGAGGCACTCGAAAAGTTAAACGAGCAAATTGCTACTACCGACGAGGAAATCCAAACCAAGCAACAGGAGTTAGCCATACTCGAAGCCAGGGTAGAAGGTATAACTCGAATTCGGGAACAAACGGAGCAAACCTTTATCCAGTTGTTAACCTTAGAACAATTGAACCTAGCTCAAGCCAAATTAGAACAACAATTTGCAGCTCAACGTCAGGAAGAGATAGATCAAGCAGTTAAAGATAGGTTAGAACGCGATCGCTTGGAAATAGAACGGCAGCGTGAGGAAACTGAAGCCAAAATTGAGCAATTGCGGCAACTACAAGCCGAGGATGAGCTGCGACAAGCCTTGAATCAAGTCCGTACTGATGTGGGATTGGCCACTATTGATGGCACCGTAGATGCTGCTCAGCTACAGGTACAGTTAGCAGAATTATTAGCTGGTTTACAGGCTCTAGATAATCAGGATAACCAAATTCAACTACCCGATGATCTGCAAGCCTTACTTGCCGAGGTGCGAGGGGATATTCTTCTAGCTTTAGCTGGAGATGAGGCGAAGAAGATTGAAGAGAATCTGCTTCAGGTTGCAGAGGGATTAATCGAGCAGATTAATCAATATCGGACTGAGATTAGTCAGATAGAGTTAGAAGAGCAGCAAGATGAGGCGTTGCTGCAACAAGCTGAGCAGGATATCCAAGCAGCTACCTTACAGCTGGTTCAGGAGATAGAACAATCTCAGGTATTAGGTAAGGAAAGGGATTTACTGACACCTCTGAATCTGGAAATTCTGCATAAGGTGGCTTATGCGGAACAGGCTGTTGAGATTTCCGATGAGTTGGCGAAACAGTCGAAGGATCTGCTGGGGCAGATTCTTAAGCAGCGTAAGGAGGAAAGGAAGGCACGTAAGAAAGCTTTTTGGAACGATTTGCTGAGTACAATAACCACGGTACTTTCGATCGCTAGTTTAGTCACTGGTGTAGGTGCTTTGGGACTCATAGGTACTGCACTCAGATCAGTACAAGCCGCAATAAATGGTGATTGGACTGGCGCAATATTCAACGCTGTAATGGCTGGAGTAGGTGCTGTTACTTCTTTTCCCGATACATTTGGTGTTTCTACTGAAACAGTACAAACAATAAAGCAGCTACAGTCTATTGCTTCGGGTTCATTCCAAGGTATACGCTCCATACAATCGGGAGAAGGAACTTTAGGTTTCTTACAGATTATGGGTGGTGTTGCTGGTGCTGCGGTGCAGGGTATGGAAGGCATAGATGGCATTAAGAACACCTGGGAATATCAAATTGCCAACACCTTACAAGATGTACCTGTGATGATTTTCAGTGGCATTGAAGCAATTGAGAATGATGATTGGTTGTCTGGTGTCACCAACATTTTCAATGCTGCGGTATCCCTAGCTCAGAATGTTACTTATGCAATTACTGATTCTCCAAATACTTTCTCTCAGGTTAGCGAAACCCTCAGTGACGTGAAATTATTTGGAAACGCTGGTTTAGCAGTGGCAGGTGCAATCGAGAAAGACAGTTTCTTAGGATGGTTGCAAGGTCTGGAAGGAGTATTGGGTGCTTGGCGTGTTAATGAAAACGAAGAAGAAATAATCAAGAAAGAAACTTTACGCAGGCAAATTGCAGAGCAATACCAGTGGTCAGTTGAGGGTACTAGGTTTACAGCAGATGGACTGGTTTATTTCGTGGATGAGGAAGGAAATATTTACTTACCTGCACCTGAGCAACTGGAGGAAGACGATACAGAATCTCAGACTTCACAAGAAGGTGCTGGTGATTCTGAAGAACAATCTGACACTACAGGTCAAGAAAATGGTAATGAGGGAGATGATACGGAATCTCAGACTTCACAAGAAGATGCTGGTGATTCCGAAGAACAATCTGACACTACAGGTCAAGAAAATGGTAACAACGAACAAGAAGAAACTCCTACTGATGATCAATCGACCTCTTCAGATAGTTTATCTACAGAAAAACAACCTTCTGTAACAATATCTGATAGTGAGTACGATCTGGTTACGGTTAATAAGGTGATACCTGTAGGCAATATCTTGATTATTATAGATGATGTCAAACTAGAAGCTTCCTATGCTATAGAGACTAATGCAAACAATCAAGTTCCTAAGATAATTGTAAATGCATCAACTGGAGAAGTAATCCTAGAATCACAAACTCAGAACACGATATATAAATCAGATGATCAATTTCTCAAGGAGATTATTTCACAAATAAATTGGGGAATATCAACTGAAGATATAGCTAGGGGATATGCAGAATATAAGCAATCTTTAACAATAAGTGATGGCAATATCTATGAGGTTTCTGGACGACTCAACATTGATGGTAGCTTTGAAATATCTGCTTCTCGAAAGATTGAAACTCAAGACGCAAATTTAAAAGCGTCTTTTGGTATCACATCATCGATATCTGGAAGAACAAACCCCTGGCATCGGGAAAGAGAGCCTCAAATTGCTTACGAACCATTGACAGTGAAGGCTTACGAACCGCTGAGACAGCAAGATTCAGATTCAGACAGTATACTGGAGTGGATACCCGTGGTTGGCGAAGTAATTAGTATAAAACAAGGAATAGAAGAGATTAGTAGGGGAAACTACCGGAATGGTGGTGTTAAGTTGCTTCAAGGTATACCTGTTGTAAATAAAGGAAAAAAGCTGATAAAACTTGGTTTTAGGCTATGGGATTGGGCTTTTTGATTAGTATTATTGATGAAGTGCGATCGCATATCTTGTAGGTTGGGGGTCGCGATCGCTCTACCCAAAAGCAGAGAATTAGCGTTGGGTTTCGCTTTTGGTAGTTTCCGTGAGGTTTTGGTAAAAGAGGCAACAACGCTACACCCAACCTACAGCCTTAATTTAGGTTATACGTAGGGGCGTATTGCATACGCCCGGTTGGATATGCCCGGTTGCTTCGAGCCCGGA
>JAAHGR010000351.1 GCA_010672425.1 Symploca sp. SIO2E6 | reverse complement strand
TCAGTTTAGTACCACAATTTTGGCAAAAATTGGCTGATTCTGGGTTTTGGGGCCCAGGGCAATGGGGGTTGAGGCAGTAGCTCATTGATTAATAAGTAATGAGTAATGAGTAATGAGTAATGAGTAATGAGTAACAAGTAATGAGTAATACCAAATCCGGCATACACACCCCCGTTATGTCCCGCCCTGTAGAGACGTTGCAGGCAACGTCTCTACAGGGTTTTCGCGGTTTTCTCAAAACGGGGGTAACTAACCCGGATTTGGTATAATGAGCAGTAGAGGGACATCCGCCCCAAAAAGAAAACGACCAAACAAGTCAACTTCCCTTAGAGCCTTCTGCCCTCTGCCCTGGAGCCTTCTGCCTTTTTTCTCAAGAGCTCGCCTTGGAGCGCTTCGCGCCCCCAATTGAATACGAGAAACATATCTCCTACCTCCTTCTACCTCCTTCTACCTCCTTCCTCCTCCCTCGCCTCCTGCCTCGGAGCCTCCTCCTTTGTTTCATTTGTGAGCTGAAGCAACTAAGGCAGGCATCGGTAACACCAGTTTATTATTACTTATGTACTTTAAAGCTGTCTCCTGTACAGCAGCACGAATATCTGCAAGAGATTGTTCAGATTGTGCCCGTAGAAAACCTCCGGTTCTCGCTGTTCCTTGATAAAAGGCATCAAATAGTTCGTCAACTGTTTCTAATTCCCAAGTTAATGGAATCTGTTGTACTACAGGATTGTTAAAGCCAGCCTTTGCTAAAGACTCAATGCAGTGTTCTGGATTACTAAAATGGAAAAATGGTGGTCCTTCTGGTAAAGCGATCGCTAAATTGCCTTGAGCTTGAATTGCCTCATGGACAATCTGTAATCCAATAGCCTTCTCTGGCAGATCCCATACCGAAAACGCCAATTTTCCTTGAGGGCGAATTACCCGAAAAGCTTCACTAATCGCTTTGTCTGGATCAGCTAAATGTAAAATACCAAAATTCATGACAGCAGCGTCAAATTGTGCTGCTTCAAAGGGCAAATCTTCTGCTATTCCTTGGACAAACTTAATATGAGGATGGAGTTGTTGTGCTTTGGTAACCATGGCTTCAGAAAAATCTACCCCAGTTACCTGACATTGGCGTTTGAGGGCTTGGGCAGCTACATAGCCAGGACCTGTAGCAATATCCAGTAATTCTGTCCCTGCCTCGGCTTGAACAACATCGAGCAGGGTCTCAATAGTTTGACTGGTGAGGGAACCGAAAGATGCATGATATTGGTCAACTGATTGTTGCCATCCTTGATATTCAAATTCCCGAAATTCATTAGTTACCTTGTTGTCTTGTTTCATATTTTTATGGTATTTAGTTATCGGTTGTCTATTCCACAGGAGATTGATTTTTCATCTAACACATTACCACCTACATATAGCCAGCATCTTAGCTAAACCCACCCCAATAGGGAAGATGGGGAGATGGGGAGCTCACAAGGGTAGGTTTTTAATATTTCGGTCAAGAAGAGACAAGGAGGACAAGGAAGGAAAGTAGACAAGGAAGATGTTTCACGAAAAACTGGGATGAATGTTGCATCTGGGATTTTTAAGAACCGAACAAAAATTTATACGGTTTTCCTCCCTTGTCTTCTTGTCTACCTTGTCTACCTTGTCTTGTCCCCACCCGTAAGTAAAAAACCTACCCTTGTCAGGGGATGGGGAGATAGGGGGATGAGCTTATCCGAGTAGTATTGGAAGATACCAAACAAATTGCCAAGTCAAACCACCGCCAACTTCATCAACCCTTTACACAAGCATCATCAACTCTTTATGCAACAGTGGTTACAATCCTTTGGTAATCGGGGATAATGGAATTAAGAAAGAGAGACATACTCTCGCTAACAACCCCCTTTAACTTCTATAATTAACTACTATATTTACCAATGGCCCGCCTGTATACCTCCGGCGGGTCATTTAATGGTACTTGATCTTCCATTCCCAATTCCCAATTCCCAATTCCCAATTCCCCATTCCCCATTCCCAATAACGAATTGCCAAGTCAAACCACCGCCAACTTCATCAACCCTTTACACAAGCATCATCAACTCTTTATGCAACAGTGGTTACAATCCTTTGGTAATCGGGGATAATGGAATTAAGAAAGAGAGACATACTCTCGCTAACAACCCCCTTTGACTTCTATAATTAACTCCTATATTTACCAATGGCCCGCCTGTATACCTCCGGCGGGTCATTTAATGGTACTTGATCTTCCATTCCCAATTCCCAATTCCCAATTCCCCATTCCCCATTCCCAATAACGAATCGCCAAGTCAAACCACCGCCAACTTCATCAACCCTTTACACAAGCATCACCAACTCTTTATGCAACAGTAGTTACAATCCTTTGGTAATCGAGGATAATGGAATTAACAAAGAGAGACATACTCTCGCTAACAACCCCCTTTAACTTCTATAATTAACTCCTATATTTACCAATGACCCGCCTGTATACCTCCGGCGGGTCATTTAATGGTACTTGATCTTCCATTCCCAATTCCCAATTCCCAATTCCCAATTCCCCATTCCCAATTCCCAATTCCCCATTCCCAATTCCCAATTCCCAATTCCCAATTCCCCATTCCCCATTCCCCATTCCCAATTCCCAATTCCCCATTCCCCATTCCCAATAACGAATCGCCAAATCAAACCACCGCCAACTTCATCAACCCTTTACACAAGCATCATCAACTCTTTATGCAACAGTGGTTACAATCCTTTTGTAATCGAGGATAATGGAATTAAGAAAGAGAGACATACTCTCGCTAACAACCCCCTTTAACTTCTATAACTAACTACTATACTTACCAATGACCCGCCTGTATACCTCCGGCGGGTCATTTAATGGTACTAGCCTGTTGTCCGGCGCGTAGTTAACAATGACTCAGATAAATCACTTTCTAATTGGTCCCCCTGCTTCCGGCAAATCCACCCTAGCAGCTAAACTCACTCAACTAGACCCCAACACTGTGATTGTCGCTACCGATGCTATTCGTACTCTCCTCTTTGGCGACGCGAATATCCAGGGGGAATGGTCTTTGATAGAAAAAGAAGTCTTGTTTCAGATAGAAACAGCTTTGGGCGCAGGAAGAAGGGTAATTTACGATGCTACCAATGCTCAAAGAGAATGGCGCTACTCAATGCTTAGCTTGTTGGCAGATAAAAATATCCCTTGGCTGGCATGGCAGATAACCATTCCCCTAGAAACCTGCTTACTATGGAATCAACAACGCCAGCGTCAGGTTCCAGTGTCAATAATTGAACAGATGTATCGTAGCCTGCAAGAAGTGCCACCCCAGGCTACGGAGGGATTTGTTGGTCTTATCAGAGTTGGGATCACTCAAGGGGAACTAGATTGGCAAGAAATTGAGCGCCAGTTTGCTTTGTTTTGTGACTAGTACAAGATAAATTTAGAATTTAGAATTTAGAATTTAGAATTTAGAAAAAAAAGGTGCCCCTAGATTTAAGTATGGTAAATTCCTATAAAATAAATTATCAATTCTTTGCTGTGCAAGTATTTTAGACCAATTCCCAATTCCCAATTCCCAATTCCCAATTCCCAATTCCCAATTCCCAATTCCCAATTCCCCATTCCCCATTCCCCATTCTCAAGGCATCATGGAAAATGAATTCAACCAAAACCGTGGATTTTCCTCAACTTGGCTACGATTTTTCCTGGTTGTGGTCTTAGTGCTAGGAATATTTTTCCGCTTCGTCAATCTAGACAGTAAAGTTTACTGGATTGATGAGACTTTTACTTCCCTCCGGATTTCTGGCTATCGCTTGGCAGAAATGCTTCACCAGCTCTCGGAGAATGACCTAGTTGGGATTAAAGATTTACATCAATATCAGCAGGCTAATACTGAGAAAAATGTAATCGGGACGATTAAAGGCTTGGCTTTTGAAGAACCTCAACATACACCATTGTACTATTCAATGGCTCACTTTTGGGCAAAATGGTTTGGCAGTTCAGTCGCAGTAACGAGAAGTTTACCGGCTTTAATTAGTTTGTTGGCCTTTCCTTGCATCTATTGGCTATGTCAAGAATTGTTTGAGTCGTCCCTGACAGGATGGATCGCGATTGCCTTAGTCGCTGTCTCGCCATTTCAGGTACTCTATGCCCAAGAAGCAAGGCAGTATAGTTTATGGACAGTATTGATCTTACTTTCCAGTGCAGCTCTGTTACGAGCAATGAGTATCACCAACCGAAGAAATACCAAGGCTACGGTGTTGGCTTGGAGCATTTACGCAGTAACCCTGGTAGCAGGACTCTATACTTTTTTATTTTCTGTATTGGTTGCTCTGGGACATGGCCTTTATGTTGTCGCAACTCAAGGGTGGTACTTAACTAAGACAGTTATTGCTTATCTACTAGCCTCATTGGCAGGGGTAATTATTTTTCTCCCCTGGTTGTATGTTTCTAATACAAATTTATCTAAGGTTACTAGCAAAACGAGTTGGACGCAACAGGAAGTATCCATACCAACTCTAGTGGAAACTTGGGGTCTGAATCTTAGTCGTCTGTTTCTGGATGTAGATGATAACTGGGGGGCAATCAATTTATTGCTCTACTTGAGCTTAGCAATTCTTGTCGGATATTCCCTTTACTTTCTCTGCCGTCAGACTCCAGCTCAGGTATATCTATTTATTTTCATACTGATGGGAGTTACTACCTGTGCCCTCGTATTACCAGATTTAATTACGGGAGGTAAACGGTCAACTGTGCTACGCTATTTAATTCCCTGTTGTTTAGGCATTCAATTAGCCGTGGCTTACCTGCTGGCAACTAAAATTTCCTCTGTTGCTCTAGGAAGCTGGCGACAGATGGGGTGGCGGCTGGTGATGATCCTGCTGATTTCCGGTGGGGTTGTCTCTTGTGCCATCAGCTCTCCAGCAGAATTTCGGTGGAACAAGTACACTAGTGTTAATCATCCTCAGGTAGCTGAGGTAATTAATCAAGCTAGCCAACCCCTCTTAATCAGCAAGAGTTTAGAAATAATGTCTCTCTCCTATCTACTGGAGCCCAAAGTGCAGTTTCATTGGTTAACTCGCCAACCCTTCGAGATACCCACTGAGGGTTTCAGTAATGTGTATTTGTATAATCCTTCTAATGAGGTACTAAATGAATTTAGGCAAAAGCCAAACTATCAAGTGGAACTTGTTAATAAGTGGAACTACCAGCTAGAGCCTGTTTACAATACTAAAGCCTCTCTTTGGGAATTAACTCAATAAGCTGTCAGCACCTCAGCTGCTTTTTTTTCATCGGGACTGCCTTGCAGCCTTCTGCCTTCTGCCTTCTGCCTTCTACTCATGACCAAACACTATATATTTTTTACTAGACATGCTTTAACTCAACCACAAGCCCACTTGGTTCAAGTGAGCAATTCAGCCAATGCTGCTGCTAATCTTGGCTATTCCACAGTTTTATGCTTTCTAGAGCAAGGATGGCGCAGTTTCAATCCGGTTAGCTGGATTCACCCTTTTCACCCCAGAAAGCCAGAAGCCAAACTGAGTAAATTGTATAATCTACAGGAAAAACTCAAAGTTGCTCCCCTACCGATGCCATCGTCGATTGAGGGGATCAATAGTAAGTGGACTAACTCTAGTAGTATAGTGTGTAAATATTATTTTCCCTTTCATATTCTTCCTCACACCAAAATTGTCCATACCAGAGATTGGAACTTTGTCAAAGCAGCGATTAAGTATGGAATTCCAGCCATTTATGAGCACCACCATCAGGATAAAAAGCGATTCGAGCCAGAAATTGTCCACAACCCCCTGTTGCAAATTGCAGTAACAGTTGCTGAACCGATTCGAGAAAGCATGATTCAACAAGGTATGCCTCCAGGAAAAGTTATCAAACTTCACAACGGCTTCAATCAGGTATTTCTGGAGAGACATCCCGAAGCTGCCAAGGAATGGCGCGATAAACTACTAGTCAATGAACAACAGCGCTTAATCGTTTATTCTGGAGCATTGCGTAAGTTTAAAGGCATTAATTTAATGATCGAAGTAGCCAAGGAAATGCCCCAGGTTCAGTTTGCCTTTGCTGGTGGTAATCAATCTGAGGTACAACATTATCAGCAACTAGCTCAAGAACAACAAGCTCCAAACGTGACATTTTTAGGTCACATACCCCAAAATCAGTTAGCTAGTTTACTGCAAGCCGCAGATATCCTAGCTCATCCTCACTGTTCTGGCAATGCGGCGGCAACCACATCTCCCTTGAAACTGTTCGATTACCTAGCATCCGGAACCCCGATTGTAGCCACGGAGATTCCTCCTTTAATGGAGTTTAAATCAAGCAGTGCGATCGCGGGTTGGTGCGAACCCAATCACCCAACTCAGTTAGCTCAATGTCTACAACATGTGTTGGCAACCCATCCCCGGAAAATAGGAGGTTATACAGATAATTTAGATTTCGTGCGTCAGTTTTCTTGGGAAAATAGGATTAGCAAGATTCTTAGTTATGTAGAAGATTCTAAGCGTCCACAAGTAATAGTGGAGGGCTACAGGGGCTCCGTTCCAATAAAAACGTAGGTTGGGTAGAGCTTTCTTCGTGACCCAACACAGCCCACTGATGAAGTGTTGGGTCTCGTTGCTTCGACCCAACCTACATCTATAATAAGTAAGTACACATAGTAAAAATAAAATTATTGTTTTGAGTTCGTAACATGGATGTTCTAATTGAATCAACAAGGAGTTTTGAGAAGGATCTTGGTAGTCTCAGTGAAGATGAACAAACTGTGGCGGTGAAAAAGATCAACGATTGTGCCAAACTCTTCGAGTCTCAAAAAGCTGACGTCTATCGCCAGTTGTACTGTCTTCCCTTATCGTCAGATCTTAATGGATACGAATCTTCACTATACACCCTCAGGATTTCCCAGAAACTAAGGATAATTTTGGCAGTTGACGAAGACCCAATTTTTGGGCAAGTTATTTTTACTCTTTTTCGAGCAGTCAAACACAAAGATCTTGATAAAGCGTATCAAAGTGTGGCAGAGTCCTTGTATCAAGAACTACTCCACCATAATCGAGAAGCAGCACAGATATTATAAGTTAGTTTATGGCACAAACTCTTACCCTTTGTGATGAATACGGCATTATCTATCAAGCTATGAATATTTTGCCAAATGACGAGCTGAAGATTAGTTTTCTTGAAGCCTTGTAGGTGCACACCTATCCCATTATTAAAATAATAACAAAGAATCAGAAAAATTACAACCAATCAAATATTCTCAGAAGAAAGCGAACGCCTACAATAGGGAATGGGGAATGGGGAAAAAGAAGATGATAAACTAGTCATATCAAGGGATTCAGAACCCAAGAAGTAACTTCTAGTTTCAGCAAGAGTAATAACAAACAACCAACGACAAACAACAAACAACCAACGACAAACAACAAACAACCAACAACAAACAACCAACAACCAACAACAAACAACCAACAACCAACAACCAACAACCAACAACAAACAACAAATGACAAACAAAAAAATTGTCGGTATGATTAGTAGCTACAAGGGACTTAAGCCAAGTCCCGTCGATTGGCTATGGAAGCAAACCCCACACCCCTGTGGAGTTTGGGGTAACATACAAATGATGGCATCAGCCCCAAAACCAGATTTTTTACTACTGTACAACTTTAACGACTTTACTAGTCCCAATCCTCAACAACGCCGATTTAGGAATTTATTAAAATCGTTTCGCACAGAACCGGAAACCAACCAACCCAATATACAAGCAAAATTGCGAGGAGTTCCTCAGGAAAGAATCGTTGCTCTAGTCAGGGAGCCTCCTTTCCCGAAAATGCAACAGCACAGGATTACAGTATATCAACAAGCTCAACAGTACTGCGGATATGTTTCTGGTCCCGATGAGTTTGCTCCTACTCCTGACTACATGCCTCGGGTCAAATGGTCGGCGAGCAGCTGCCAGCTACGTATGCTGAGGCCATGCAGCACTACGTACCTGCACAAAGTGCGAGCCCGTGGCACACATCGACACTGCCCCAAGTCTCTGAGGGCCTGG
>JAAHGR010000350.1 GCA_010672425.1 Symploca sp. SIO2E6 | reverse complement strand
TTGATGTCAGCTTCAGCCTTCCTGAGGAACCTAGGATTAGGCTCTTGATAGCCATTGGAATCAGTGTAAAACGACTCTAAACCTACATCGAGTCCAATCTCATTACCTGTTTTTGGTTGAATATCAATACAGTCAATATCAACACAAAACTGGCAGTAATACCCATCAGCGCGACGTACCAAGCGAACTCGCTTAATAGATTTAACAGGATATGTGTGAATATCCCACTTGCCCAATAGTTTCAGCTCACCAATACCTTTTTTATCAGTAATAGTGAGTCGTCGCTTGGTAGGATGAAGTGCCCAACCTGTAGTCTTGTACTCAACTGAACGGTTATTTTTCTGAAAACATGGAAAGCCTTTCTTCCCTGGTTTGTTGGACTTGCAGTTATCGTAGAAACGACTTATAGCTAACCATGCTCGTACCCTTCGGGGGGCTTCGCCTACAGCAGATGCCTGACAAGCCATTGAGTTGAGGTCTTTTACGAATATGAATTCACTGCGTAGTTCTGTAGAGTATTTGTTTAAGTCAAAACGCTTGAGCTTGACTTCTTTAGGTGCGTCTATCCAGTACCGCAAGCATTTGTTGCGCACAAACTGAACCGTCTTAATGGCCTCATCAATAGCCTTGTATTGATGAGGCTTTGCTTTAATCTTGTACTCCAGAACTAGCAACTTCAATCACCTCCTTGTTGTATTTAGAATATAAATATGATACACTGTCTATATACAGAAAGTCAAGGAGATTTCGGAGCAATGGGAAAATTTGACCCTGATGAGTATCGTCATGAAAGCAATGCTGTCTCGTTGCTAAACTATCACTTCGTTTTTATCCCAAAGCGTAGGAAAAAGGTATTAGTAGGAGCTGTAGCAGAAAAACTCCAAGAAATTATTATTCAAGTCTGCAACGAAAATAGGTGGAGAATTGTCGCACTAGAAATCATGCCCGACCATTGCCACTTATTCTTAAACGCCAAACCTACTGACGCTCCATCTAAAATTATTCAACGCATTAAAGGAAGGGCATCTCATCATCTTCGTAATGGCGACTTCCCCGAACTGTTAAAACTCCCCTGCTTATGGACTCCTAGTTACTTTGTTTCAACAGCAGTTACCATTTCTACTGAACAAGTGAAACGATACATAGCTCAACAACGTTAGACGGCAGACTCAAGTCTGCCTGCCCTTTCATCCCCGGACTAAAGTCACGGGGTTTTCAGGTATGCTCCTTATAAGAGTTGTTGTCCCCACGAGAAACCCGGTTTCTAGGATTACTGAATCGGTGTTCTAGCCCGTTTTAGACTCTGAACTGGCATCTTGCCAGTTCCACCCCAAACTCCTTTCGTCATGTTGCTGCTTGCAGGCGACTTGAGATAACATCAATAACCGCTTCAAAAATGCTCAAGGAGTTTTCCGCCAAGGTATTCAGGGTATCCAACAAAGGATTAATTTCGCAGATTTCCCAACAGCATACCCGTGGATCTTTCACCAAAGCGGCATTTAGGCGACGGGCTTCATCTGCCCAAAGTCCCCCAGGTACAGGGATGCCGGTTCCCATACAAATTGTGGAATCCATGCTGTCCACATCGAAGGTTACGTAGATGATATCGCACTGAGCTAGATAAGTTAAACAGCGATCAGCAGTAGCTTCTGCTCCTAGTTCTCGCACCTCTTGGGTAGTGATAATGGGAATATGGTGCTGGGCAATGACGGCTTCTTCAGCAGCTTCGGTGTCCCGCACCGATACATAAATCAAGTCCTGCAAGGACAGATTTGCCCCCTCGGCAATGCCCAGGGATTTACACATCTCCCAAAGCTTGGTAGTTTCTGGATCGAGGTTATTGATGGAGTTGCTATGGTTGTCATAGGCAGAGGCAGCCCCTAAAGGCATACCGTGCATATTGCCTGAGGGGGTAGTATAGGGAGAATGAATATCGGCGTGGGCATCGATCCACACTACCCCCAACCACCGCTCTGGAAATGCCTTTTTGATACCCGCAATAGTTCCTGCTGCGGTTGAGTGATCACCCCCTAAGACAACGGGAAATAAGCCCCCTTGCAGGGTTTGAGCCACAATATCCGTTGTGCGAGCCAAGACTTTATAGATGGCATCGATATATTTAGCATGGGGATAGATTTGAGATTGGGCTAGAGCATGATTCTCATTCTGCACCGCTCGATTATCCAAGCTAATGATGCCATTTTCCGATCGCATACGAGCAGTTTGCTTCTCAATGGCAGCTTCCTTGAGAAAGTTAATGCCCTTGGATGCCCCACGTTTGCCTGCACCGAGATCAGAATCGACTTCCACTAAGGCAACAGAGGACACCTCCGCCACTTTAGCATACTGCATCAAAATTTTCTTAAAGCTGCGGAGAGCCGCTACCGTAATTTTTAGCTCACTCTCATCTGCCTGGGTAGCAATAAATTCCTCAAAATCGATCTGTCCATCTCCATCGAGATCGGCTTTTTTTACTAGAGCATCAATCTCAGCATCACTGGCATCGGTGTTAAAACAGCGGACTATTTGAGTAAACTCCTCAAAGGACAAATGTCCACTGTTATCCACGTCAATAAGCTGGAAAATCTGGCGCAAGTCACTACTCACATCCAAATCTTGGCGCTGTGCCATCCACTCGATAAAGCTGTCGTGGGGGACAACACCATCTACGACACGATTCAATAAGGAAGTGCGATCGCTAGGAGAAATCCCTCGCCCCAGTAATTCTAAGGCATCGACTACTTCTTGTCGAGTTAAACAGCCATCACCATTGGCATCAAATAAGGCGTATATTTTCTCGAATTCTGCTAATTTTTTGGTAGGTAGCAACACATCCCTGGACATTGTTTTTTTTAAGTAATGACTCACCGTTAGCCCATTTTGTTTAATAGGTTATAAAAATGGGCAATTGTTGAGGGGTTTGTGGGCTCAACCGTAGGTATTTGGGGTTGTTTATTTACCCAATGCCTAGGTGGAAGTAATTCCATTATACCAAATCTGCTCATACTTTGGTGCTCTTCCTGAAAATAGACATGAAAATGTAGTTTATTCACGAGTACAATTGTGAATAAACTCTCTTGTTTTATATATTGTAAATGCTACAGGGTAAAGTTTATGGTGGTGGTATATTGGTGAGTGTAATTTGAGTATAAATATTACTGTTAAAATCAAGTAAATCTAAAATAGTCTGTTGTAATGAAGTTAGAGAATTTAGATGAAAGTAGATGCTTTTATCGGCAACAATCGACAATAAACTAATCTCGGAAAAAAACTATCAATAGTTCTTCAGCAGTTAATTTTTGCTCTTGTTGATAACGCCGCCATTTTGCAATCTCCAATGTAGAGCAATCCTGATTTGTTAAGAGTTTTTCTGACTCGATTCACTGCCGGAATATATAAGGGATCATCTGCATTATTTCCTGCTAATATTTCTGTAGCGACCGGCATTCCTATTGGCTCCAATGTTGATAACATAATTTTTACTTGTCTTAAGTCTGGTCGATGATCTTTACTCTTTCCCCATTGAAATAATCCGGCTTCATCAGCTCCACAATAACTACTACCTGTGGTACTATCCAAATATACCTTGTTAGTTTCAATCTCGTATACTTGTACTAAATTTCCTCCTAATTCCCTCTCAAACTCTTCCCAATTTTCATCTTGACTTAAGTACCTCAAGCTCGCAGCTAGTCTGTCATCTGACCAGTCTAATTCCCTGAGGCTTTGTCCTATCGAACCTCTAAGTGTCTGTCGTCTTTTTTCTACCCAATCTTGCACATAACACAGACGATGATCTTGTTGTGATATAATGTGACATAGCCAAACTACTACTACCCATCCCAAACTTAATCCATGCCAGTTCCCATGTGTCGGAAAATATTTCTCTATCAATTTTGGTAATCCCATTTTTTGACATTGGGCAATCAGCAATGGTAGTTCGTCTATTCTCAAGCGTCTTAACTTGAGATTCTAGGCTAATATTCATCATTTATTCACTCTCACCATTAACCTTTTACCCTCCTACGATACACTGCCATTCAATCAGCAGCGTATTGATGCCTCTGTGTAATCGCCTGCTCCCGTTGGGCAAGCGATCGCTTTTGAGCTAGAAAACGATCGCATCGCACTCTTTGTGGGACAAGTGATCGCTTGCTTCCGTTAGTTCACGATTGCTTGCAGCACCAGCTTGCGCTGATCGCTTTTGAGTTGGGATGTGCGATTGCCTACGGCACCAGCGTAGCTGATCGCACACTCTTTGTGGATTCGCGATCGCTTGTGAGAGGTTCGCGATTGCTTGCAGCACCAGCGTAGCTGATCGCTTACACTGGTGTGCTAATCTATGATGGTATAATTAGCTACCGTTTAACCCACAACCCCCTCAAAAATTGCCAATTTTTATAACCTTGGAAACAAAATGGGCGAACGGTGAGTAATGAGTTAATTATCCCTCGATTAGCTTCCAGATTTTTTCAATATTACCTGGATAAGGTCGCGCTTCATAGTTATAAGACTCAATAGCTGTGGTTTGAAAAACTTTAAACAAATTTTCCAAATCCTCAACTCTCACTTCCTCTGGCAAGAGCTCGAACACCCTAGCTTGTTCGAGGACATATGCCAATCGCACCTCAGGCATAAGTTGTTGTAGTTGCTCACAGGATACGGGGACTTCTTTCCCGCGAGGAGCGCTCATTTCTTCAGCAAATAATCTGAGATCAAAAATATCGGGACTTAGCATTCTTCCTGGGATGCTATCAATCAGAAGCTTGTGGTGTTTGGGAGCAGAAGCTTCTATTAGTGCTAGCAATGCCAGGGTATCCCCTTGTTGGTGTAACTGTTGTGCCATTTCTAAGGCTAAATGACCGCCCACGCAAAAACCAACCAAGAGTAATACCAAATCCGGTTTAGTCACACCCGTTTTGAGACAATCACGAAACTTGCTCTGAGACGTTGCATGCAACGTCTCTACAGGGTGGGGTATAGCGTGTTTATGTATACCGGATTTGGTATAAGGACCGCGAGGTTGAATGGTTTTAATTGCTTTTAGGTGGTTGTTTATAAATAGGTAGTGCGAGCGTCTCGCTCGCTAGAAGTCAGACGCGAGCAAGATGCTCGCACTACCGTTAGTTCTCTAGGAAAACTCACAAACCTGTGGGTGTTTCACCTTCAAAGCAATCCGATCTCACAACCAAATTGCCCAATCAATCCCCCAGATAAGTGCAAATTTTAAGAGTTTGCCGAAACTCAATTATGTAGATAGAGAAAGCCAGTTAACTCATCCCCCGGAAGACAGCACGGAGGATTGCACCTCGTGCCGCTACGCAAACGTGTTAGCAAGTTGTTGGTTGTTAGTTGTTTGTCAAAAAACAAATAACAAATAACAAACAACCTTTGCGAAGCATGGTGCGTAGCAGCAAAGCGGCGGGCGGCTATCCCTCCCATCCTTTAAGGAATGGGCTTCCCGCCGCTTTCGGTGAATTCAAAGACAATTTCACTCAAATCGGCAGGAGTTGCTAGAACACCGATATTCTCAATTCTCAATTCTCAATTTTTAAAGTTATTACTGCTGTTTGAGAACTACTAAGGTAATATCATCAAACACTTTTTGTGTACCAATAAACCCTCGGAGGTCATCAATCACAGCTTGTTGAATCTCCTGAGCAGTCCCCTGCCAATTTTGACTAATAACCTCACAGAATCGCTCCATCCCATATTGCTTTTTCTCCAGATTGAAAGCTTCGGGAATACCATCAGTGTAAAGAACTATACCATCACCAGCATGTAACTCCACTGTGGTTTGGTCGATAAAATCAGCAATATCATCATCAATGCCAATAGGCAAACCTAAATCCATCATGTCAATCCGCTCAATCTGCTCTCCTCCTGAGCGAACCACTAGGGTTTCTTCATGTTGTCCACTGATACTTACCATACCCTCGGAGTAATTTAAAATAGCTAGGGTAAGATTTCGCTCCGAGTTCATCCGTTGGACGTTATGATAAATGGTGCGATTCAGGGTATCCAAAAATCTGACTGGATCGCTTTCTTTCATTTCTTGGAGAGTACGCACAGCTGTTTGGGTCATTAACATTAAAATACCACTTTCTAAACCATGTCCGGTGACATCACCAATACCAATGGTTACCACCCCGTCACTATCAAGGACATCGTAATAATCGCCGCCAACTTCATCAGCAGGTTGCATGTAACCGACAATATCGATATTGGCAATCTCTGCCAACTCTTCTGGTGGAGGCAGCACCATTGACTGAATTTGTTTCGCCACATCCAACTCAGCCCCCATGCGCTTGATGTTCAATAGGGATTCCTGAAGAACTTGATTTTTTTCTTCTAGTTCCGTCATTAGCTGCTCACGGCTCTTTTGGGCAAAAAGAGCCTGAGCTTCTTTAATTCTTGGCTCTGTTAACAATCGGGTATTTTTCAAGAAATAATCAGCTTTAATTTGATAATGCTTATTTTCTGCTACCAACAATTTTACTTGATCAAAAAAGTGATAAATGATATCAGGGATAGGAATTTTATTTTTTGTTGTAAAAATGATTGATAATCCTGGCAGATGACTCTGAGGATCTAATTGAAGACTAAGAGCAGGATTGCTCCCAGAATCGATTAGTAAGCGGTTCATTTGAGAGGTTATAGTACTTAAGCGAGTCGCGATAATTTCATCTTCAGTTAAAAGTTTTACCAGCCGCCAAACATTCTGGCGTATATTATGCAGGTAAGCTTGATGATTGAGTTGAACTTTTCCTAAATTAATCATCTGAAGTATAGCGTTTCTTATTTAGATGAGATACAAAGTGTTTGGGAATTGGGAATTGGGAATTGGGAATTGGGAATTGGGTGTCGTGCCGTGGTACAGCTAAAACTGTAGGTTGGGTAGAGCTTTCTTCGTGACCCAACACAGCCCCCTCCTGCGTTGGGTCTCGTTCCTCTACCCAACCTACATCCATTCCGTCATTTTAGTCGTGCCACGCCACTACTTACTTTCTCAATTATGATTGATATTTTAAAGCAATACAGGTCGCATCATCATGCTTCTTACCAAAAAGTTTGATCAGATTTTTGGCAATTTGCATGGTATCATCGACAAAAATTAGAGGATATTCTTCTAGACTGAAGTTTTCTTTAATGCCATCGGTGTAAAAAAGAATGATATCAGATTTCGTTAACTGAATATTTTGCTCCACAGGGTAGCGAATATTACTACCAACAATACCATCTGTTGAATAAAGTCTTTTGGTACAATTTTGTTGGTTTTGCCGACGGAAAATTTTCAAGACGGTATTGCCAACTCCTGTATAGGATAGCTGATTGGTTTCTAAGTTTAACACGCCCAACCCTACCGCTGCCCCTAAACCACCTTTGAGTTTATCATGGAGACGGAGCATAGTCTGGCAAACATCACCATCCCAAGTTTTTTGCAAATAATCTTTAGCAGTACGAGCAACTAAGTTAGCATTTTTTCCATGGCCAAGTCCATCAACAATTCCAACAAATAATAATTGTTCTTGTTGTTCGACGATGGCGATATCACCACTAACTCGCTCACCCAGACAAGGTCTGTTGGAATAAAAATAATCTATTTGCTCTAGCATGTGTTTTAAGTAATGAGTAATGAGTAATGAGTAATGAGTAATGAGGAGTGCTTCGCGCCCTCAATTGAATAGGAGAAACAATTCTATTCCCAATTCCCAATTCCCAATTCCCTACCTTACATCCACTGCCTGATGACAACCTGCGTACCTACATTCACTTCCGAATTAATTTCAAACTCATCCATTAATCGTTTAACTCCAGGTAAACCCAATCCTAAAGTACCACTAGAACTAAAATTATCTTCCATCGCCTGCTCAAGATTAGCAATACCAGGACCTCGATCCTTAACAGTAATCTCAATACCTGTCCGTCTTCCTTGGGTAATCGGCACAATAATCACTTCACCAGAACCTGCATATTTTAAAATATTGCGGACTAATTCCGATACTGCTGTAGAAATCATTTGACATTGATAATCATCAAATCCTAAATTATTAGCCATACGTT
>JAAHGR010000035.1 GCA_010672425.1 Symploca sp. SIO2E6 | reverse complement strand
GAAAGAAAGAGTTGTTACTCCATAAACTTCCCCCTTCCCATAAACACCCGCTGCCGCAACTCTGCCAAAGTAACTCCCTGTTTTGCTACCTGAATCTCTAATCCCTTCTAAAACTAAAGCTCTGCCAGCTTAGATGCAAGCAAGGCAGAGCTTTCTTCTAGGATTGAGCGCGAAATTTCATAATGACGCTCCCATTTACCCACTCAAATAGAAACGAATTTGCTTGAAAGATTTTAACCTCATCTATCAAGGGCTGAGACTACAAGCAACTGAAGAAATTTTCATTGCAAATTTCTTCAATACTCGCTGGATGGCAGTTCCTTGCAGGTTACGGGAAAAAAACCTGATTATTGTGAAACCTTTGCCGTGTCACCAGATAAGCCCCAAAAATTTTCCGCAACTTTTCGGAATAGACTTTCAATGCCAAATCCGAATCGCTGCCCAACCGTTCTTCAATAGCCTCCGCTGCTTGCCAGGCTGTGTATACCGCATTGGCAATCCCATGTGAGGACAAGGGATCGAAAGCGATCGCTGCATCCCCCAAAGCCAACCAGTCCGAGCCAGCAATTTCATTAGTGCAAATCGAATTGGCAGCCGAGACAAAGACTGGAGACAAAACTTCACCGGGCAGAAAAGCTTGCAATATCTGCGTGTCGGAAAGCAAGGTTTGCCAGTGATGGTATTCCCGCATTTTCCAGCTTTGAGGGCTACCCTTTTCAGCATAAAGTGTCATCACATTAGTCCTTTGATCCAAAGTGGATACAATTCCCCATCCACCTTTAAATGCCTCAGTAAATACTCCATGCTTGATTTTAGGGTGTCGGATACGGGGAAGATGGCAACTGAAAGCGATCTGTTGGTCATGCACTGTGCTGCCAATTCCTAGTTTCCTTAATAGGGCTTTTTTCCTTCCCGTGGCATCCACAAAAATCCGCCCGTATAGATCAAAGACCTTTTCTGCTGAATTTACCCGAATACATCGGTCTTCTTCCTTCCAAGACCAATTCTTGCACTGTACACACTTGTGGCTGTCCAAGCAGCTTTCCAATTTTTCTAGCAGTAACTGTTTGTCCAGTTTCAAACCATAATTATAGGGGTGCTGGAAATAAAAGTTGACATCCTGGACTTTAGGGCTTCCCCATAGGGAATGATATCCTAAAGTTTTTTCCAGGGCACTTTCCTCAAAAACCTCCCGCAGCCCCAGTTGCTGTATCATTGCCACTGCCGAAGGCGGCAGGGTTTCTGCCAGTGCTATGACTTTCTGTTGCATTTCTTTGACTACAAGGAAATGTTCAATCCCCTTTCTTTGCAAAAACACAGAAAGACACAACCCGGCGATTCCTCTGCCAACGATAACGACATCACGATGGAGCGAAGGCATCAATGAATACCACCTTTTCCGTCGTAGGCTACATAGACGATATCGGGAATTTCCATCTCTGGGTCCACGTTAGACTTACGGCCTGTTACCATGCCAACGCTTTTCCATTTATATACCATAGCAATTAACCCATTCTGGTAGCCAGCTTCAGCGTGGTAACCGACAAATCCAGTATCAGCGCTATGAAGCCAGGGCAAGCGGTTAGCGTAAATATAGCGGCGGGTTTCCGGAATGAGACTTTGATCCTGGACTTTTTTGAGACTTTCCGCCGTCAATACAGTCACTGGTAAATTAGCTGCCCACCAAGCGGGTACTGGATACTGCATATCAATAAATACAGTCTGGCAACTTCCTGCATCCGATTGCCAGGGAATCCCCATCCATTTAGTCAGGTCTCCAGGAGTGGCTTCCCAAAGCCAATGCTTGGGATTGGATGGGTCAAGAGATTCCTGGATGTCATGGGGTACCATTTCAAATCCAAAATCATTGTAGAAGATCTCTTCTTTGCGTTTTGGGCTTGCGGCATTGATGCGAACTTCCCATAAACCATAAAATCCATAGTTGAAACCTCTGTCTTGGCTGACAAATTCATAGACAGGACGGTTTTCGGCATACATCTGATTATGGCGCATAGGCCAGGTAAGCTCTACCCCTGGGTGGAAACCTCCTCCATACAAAGTCTCCAGGACAGCCCTGGTCATCAGCAAGGCACTCTTGGCAGGATCTTGAGCTGCTTCCAGAAATTGACGTTGGTAAAAACGGCCCATTTCGTCCATGTCCTTAAAATTGAAATCCGGTGGAGTGGTAAAGTTACCGTCTTTCCATTGTTTCAATTGTTCGTAGAGAAAAGGAGGTATGGCAAACCACTGGGCTGGACTGCCGGGATAATTAATTCCGTCCCCGGGATAACTTGGATATTTCAGTGCTTCTGTTCCAGTACCTAACTGGGTAAGGTCTGTCTTTTGGTTGCTAGGAATAACTGGCTCATTATCGTAATTGTAGATAGGATTCCGAAACAGGTCAAAAATTTGTTGGCGAACCTCCGCACATTCTGGGCTGTTGGAATAAATGCAATGAAATTTGTTCTGAACATAGAGTTGATCAATTACTTCCCGGAAAGAAGGGGCGAGGAAATCACTGGCATTGACCCATTGCATACGGTAGAGCCGATATAGCAAAGGGAAGACCAGGCTCAGTTCAGGAGTAAATGTCTCATCTGCCGCCCCTACGATCAGATCGAAAAGGTTAGAAAGGGGCTGGATTTGGGGAGCATAATCTGGTGGAGTGGTTGCGATCCAGGCAGCGGATTTGGCATCAGTCAAATCATAGCATTCTCCTGTGTTTTTGTGGGTGATTTTCGCCGTGATAATACCATCACAAATATCATCGTACCAATTGGAATTATCGGCAAAATCAGTGTTCAGATCGGAAGGATTCAAAGAGGCAGAAGTACCGTCTGCTCCATAAAAAATTAGGGTTCCTTCATCGTATTCAACGGTACCCAACTTCACCTGCACAGAAGACTTCTTCAATTTTGCAGCGATTTTACTGATACCTTTTTCAGGATGTGGATAAGGGAACATTCCACAAATCTCCTTTCGGGGAGAATGGGAAGAAACTGTAATCGGGGGAGGGCTGTTAACCAACTCCTTCCGAAAATTTTCTCCTCCAGGTTTGCGTAGGGCTTCATTCAGGACATTGGGGTTGCGGTATGTGGTGCTGATGGCGGGAGCAATGCGTTTATCGTAAAATTTAGGACTGAGGTTTTGGTGGTTTTCTAACTGAACAGAAAGGTCCAAGCAGTTGTTGAAATTGTACCAAAAAGGCTTCTTATTGGCCACTTCTGTCGTCCACTCAATCTCATATTCTGCTGGGTCAATCTTCTTGATTGGGTTGCCAGCTTCATCACATTGATAAATGTAAAACCGCTGAGCTTGTTTCTTGATTTCTCCTTGATCAGTCAAATATTCATTGTCTGTTTCAAACAGATTAGCCCAGGGGATTTCCGGGCTGAAGATAACCTGGTCTTTTTCAGCAGGACCATTGCCAAGGCGTGCAATCCCTATGGAAGGATAAATTCTAAACTTAGGATTTTCCATATACAAATTAATAGCAGTTGGGCTTGACTCTTACTTCACAAAATAATCTACGGTGATTGTACTATTATTAGTAAGTTAACTCAACGGAGGATCGTCCCAATTCTACAATTGAGACGATACCTGAGGTTATAAAATCTCTCTATTTAGTTAGGTTTAGCCCTACTAAACAAGTAGCTGAAGTCTGCCTTCTTACCATTGAGGAGCGCACCATATTGATGGCATTTAATGCAGGATGAAGCATATTCAGGTCCTGAGTGGTCTCCCTGGATATAGGTTTCCATTGTGGTATTGGCTAGAATTTGCGGAGTTGGGTCTCCATCAGAATTTATCCACTGAGTGCTGATTAACTCGTAGTTTTTCCACACTGTACCTGCAACAAGTCCTTGCCACTGTTCGTTCACATCTTTTGGCAATATGTTGTCTCCACCGTAAGCTGGATCGAGGTATCGCGTCACTTGGTTAGGTGTTAAAACTGGGATTGGAATATCTCGGGGATTGGTATTCTTTTGGCAAGCAACAGGATTGTCACAATCCTTATTGAAGTAACTGTAGGTGACAGTTTCATTAACATCAAGCGGGGTTCCCTTTTTTTGAATAGGAACGTTATTCTTGTGCTCGAAGGTAGACCAGATCCACTGGGGAAAATCTTTCACCTTATGAGCGATATGAAACCCAACTAAACCCACAAAGCGATCGCAGAATCCGTTATCACTCTCTGTACAAGTCATGTACACACCGCCATTAGGTTGTGGATAGCCGTTTTCAGGATTAACTTTAGTATCTTGGATGGTAGCTAAGGTGGAGAAATACTCGTCTTTTTCTTGATCAGAGATAATTTTCCACGCTGCCTTTAACTCGATAGGACCCACTGGACCGTTGTTTTCCCCTGGTGGCATATCGATATTCTTAGAGTAACTCTTTTGAATTTGCCCATTGTAGAGCTTGTTATCAATGATGAAGTCGAATTCATCCTGGTTGACAAGAATTTCGTAACGGGTAAGCTTACCATTTTGGTCAGTTAGCCACGCATTAGGTACTGCTTGTTCTTGACCGTCCAGAAAACCACCTGATTTGGAAGTCATATATAGGTTTTCGCCCTCTGCCAGGGGGCTATTCCAACAGGCTTCAGTGGATTGACCTGCCTCGCAGGGTTGGGGATTATCATTTTGTGGGAAGACACTCTCCCAACCTTTGTAAGTCTGCCACACCACTAAGTCTCGATCTCCCGTTTGACCAAAAGGGATACTCTCATCTGGCACACCGTTAACACCTTCTTCAGCAGCCCAACTCAAACCTACCAAGCTTTGCCAAGAAAAGCAGTCAAAGTCTTTCTGGGTAGGATCGCCGGGAGTTTGCAGCGTTACTTCGTGAGGAACATTTGGGCTGAGGGTTGCTCCAGGACAAGCTTCGGTGGCAGAGGCTGGCTGGCTAAAAGGCAACCACAGCAATGTAACCAGCGCTAATATGGGTACAAATTGAAATACTTTCACAAAATTTATCCTCCTAGAGGATCTAGCATTAACAAACTAATAATGGGTCAATTGGAGGAGCAACAACTTACGTAGCTTTATGCTTCGGGATAGCCGTTGTCCAACCACTTCCTGTAGAGAGCAATCATCTCGTCAGACCAGTGTTGTGATGGAGGATCTGGCATAGTCTTGGTCGATACCCTCTGATAGATTTGCTCTCGCCACTTGTCTGAAGTGACATCTTCGTATTTCTCCAAGTTCAGTGTACCTCCACTAACTGAGAGCATGTGGTTGATATCGATAGCGTTGAAGAAACTCTTGATAGGGTACTCCCAAGTGGGATTTGTAATCTCGTCAAAATAAGACATAGGTTCTCCTTTCTAGGTTCAATTTTCTGTTCGACTCAATAGTGAGTCTTGATCGCGATCGCAGGATCAGGCGATCGATTGTTCTAGGATCAGGCAGGTATTCAAGAACCCAATCCTTCAGGGTTCCCAAATTTCCCCACATCTTTAAGACGTTTTCCACAGACAATTTCTGAATTTTTTTTAGGACACCTCGAAAAATTGATTTAGCCCGAGATAGCCACTGGCGCAGATTGTCGTAAGATATCCCTGGATCTTGAACTACTTTAATATGCGATCGCTCTCGATAAATAAGGGAATAGGGAAAGATGTTGTTTCTCTTATTCAATTGGGGGGGCAAGGCGCTCCTCAGGAGCTCTTGATAAAAATAGATTACAAAGGTTTCGGGTAAGTCTGCTTCCCCTCCTATCTCCGTAACTTTCTCTTCTGTATCAATGTCCTCGTCTTGTTGCTCTTTTCGCTTCGAGGAGTTGAGCACGGTTTGAGGTGTTTCTACCGATGCTTCTACTCTTATTGTCTCTATACATTCTGGTGTTATAATTGAATGGGTATCTACTTCCTGTTGCCTTGGCTCTTTTCCAAGATTGGGTGGAGTTGATTCCCGCGATCGCAAAGCTGCTTCTTTCCTGGTAGTTTCCCTTTCCTCCCCAAGAAAATAGCCCCTCAATTGCTGTTTGAGAATTTTCCGCGCTTGGGATATCCGCTTAGCTACGTTGTCGTAGGATATTCCTTGTTCTTGGGCGATTTCTTTATAGGTTCGCTCTTGATAAAAATGTAGCATAAAGGTGTGCTGTAAGATTTGGGGTAAATCCGCGATCGCTTGTCGAATCTCATGATCTTTCTCGTCCTTTTCTAGGACTAACTCTGGTGTCTCCACCAAAGCTATAGCCATCGTTTCTGTTTGGTCGGTTACCCATTCAATATTTTCTACACCGGAAGCACCCCGACTGCGCTCTCGATGAATATCTACACAAAGATTACGAGTTAGAGTGGTTAGCCAACTCTTGAAATTAGCAATTTTCCCGGCAAACTTTTGTACTTTCTCCCAAGCTTTCAGCATAGCCCGGGAAAGGGCATCTTCTGCATCAGTAGAGTTTCCCTTCATCCACTTAAGACAGCAATGGTAAAGATAATCTTGATACTGCTCCCATTGTCGCCAAAACTCCTTCCCTAAATTTCCCGAACAACTCCACTCAAATGATGCAGTCACTGATTGAGAATTTGACATACTTTCTGAACCGATACTGAACGCAATTAATTAAGGCAAAAGCTAACTTTTGCCTAAAAAAAGTCAGGACTTTCTGATTAGCACTGCTAAGCACTAAGAAAGTTAACTACTTCCAGCAAGTAGAAGGAAGATTGCTTCTATGTTGTCGAGATATTGGCTCATGACAGATGTCCGAGCCCTAGGTCAAGGTTTGAGGTTATTGCCCTCTGTCTATAGGACGTTTCTTGAAGGTCAATCCTGAATTTCTCTAGTTAGAGATTTTGGGAGGCAAAAGTTAGCGAAAATCCTTATCCTGCTTATGGTTGAGAGGCATATCTACTGCTGACTGGGGGGGTAAATTGTTTATATTTCTTTACAAAGAATATTTGCATTCTATCTTGCCGCCTAATTGCTTACGATAAAAACTTCGACCCGTCCGTTGCGTCAGCCTTAACCATAAATGTTCAACCAGACATGATAGGAGCGGGAGCTGGGAGTTTCAAAAAGTTATCCAGTTGAAAAATTCAAAATTTTGCTTTGGAAACGTCTTATTTTTGTGACCAACAGACAACAGAAGTTTGAGGAAATCAAATCAAAGAATAACTTCGTTATCTGGAGTCGTTTCGCACTTGCGGGATAACTGCCCCGTAGGGAAGCGATCATTGCTCAATTTCAGTGAGGTTGGAAAAACATGACAAAAATCTACAAAATTTTCCCTAGTATTGGTATTGCTCGCTTGGGCAATAGCCCCGATGAATATTTCATCGGTCCAGAGGCTCCTGGTATTGTTCCCCCAGGAAAATATCGGGATACTGAAGGCCAAATTAAGCGTCAGGGTGCCCGTTTCCGAATCTATGAGTATGAGGTAGATCAATATGGCGGGGCAACTATCCAACGTGAAGTTACAGCCAATGATGCGACAATTGATTGGTCTGTGCATCTAGTTAATAGCAAAGCCGCAGGTAAACAATTTCCGATCTCAGACAAAGATCGTAATTCTGGATGCGATCGCGAAGGTCTAACTATTGATGGGGGCAAGCATAGGATTAGTGGAAAACATCAAGCTGTTGGTCCTTTAGAAGGTGATATCACTTTTCTCGAAGAAGCTAAGATCAAGGCGAGTGCCAATGTGAAGCTCGGCGATCTTAAAACAGATGATGTAGGGCGTCTTATTGTACTAGGAGGTCATGGAAAGTCCGCCTCTCCCTTGTGCTCTGAGATCAGAAATTTTGCCAGCAATAATGGTTGGTACGATGATGTATCTGACGGTCCGGTGACTGCCACTATTAAGATTGGCAACGAAACCTTCGATGCAATCCCAGCTTGGGTGGTTGTAGCATCACCAGCCTATGCCCCAGGGATAGATAATATGATGACCTGGTACGATCAAGCTGTCAACGTTGACGCTAGTTGTTTTCATCCGCATCAGAAGTTGGCTCGTCCCTCCTTTACTAAAGACATCTATCCCATCCTGAAGCGAACTGTGTTTCTTCAATGGGTTCATAAAGATGCTCGCCGGGGACATGGTACCGGTGCTAGGGGAGACTTTATGGCTAAAGTAAGTCAGCTCAACGATAAGTCTGAGGCAAATAAACCGCAGCGGGAATGTGTTTTTGGCCGTCTAATTCAGCCAAATAGCCCTGCCCCAGCCCCGGAAGATAAGGCATCATATCCTACAAATATGCCAAAGTTGTATTCAGGAGTCAATCCTAGTAACCCCTTCAGCGCGTACATTTTCCCATCTTTGACCCAACATCAATATCTGCAAATGGAAAAATGGAAAGATGGAGATTTTGATGCGGATTGGTCAGGCTCAGAGCCTTGCTCAATACCCTTCGACAAGCTTCCACTAGACCAGCAACCCCATGCTCTCACCCAAGCTGCCTTGGAAGCCTGCATTGGCGGGCCATTTTTCCCTGGTATTGAGACCACCTACCTGATGACCTTGCCTGAAACCTACAGCGCTCCCTTTCGGATTGATCCCAGCCACAAACCGGGCTATTTGACAGAACATATGGCCTTGCCCTGGCAAGCTGATTTTAACGATTGCGGTGCCTTTTGGTGGCCTGCCCAGCGACCCGTTTCCGTCAAGGTGGGTGACAGTTTCAAGGACTATTCCAGGGGAATTCATGGTTATTCCGGGATGGTGAAGCACTGGTCTGATCTAGGTTTCATTGTGGAACAGGGTGACGAATACGTTGAAACAGAACGCCTACCTATCAACGGACAATGCTAACTTGGAAATAACCCAAGTCCCAATCTCGTGGAAGTGAAGGATACCTAGACCTACACATGGCAAGAGTTACAAATTTTTAAAGATATAGCAGTCGCCTTGGCGATGAGGACAGAACAAAATGCTGGAACCAATGAAAAAATTTCTTTTGTCTGTTTTAATCCTAGTTACCATTTTGATTGGTAACCCATTAACGGCAATGGCTCAAGAAAAGCCATCAGCAGAGTCTATCGAGGAATTGATCTTTGATTCTCTTGAGTCTCCTTCTCAAAAGCTACCGCCTAATTTCCTTCGTCTTTCAGATGAGATAGAAGATACAGTAAAAGAGTTAGGACCCCTGGACGACTTAACGGGTACCTGGGTAGGAAAGGGATGGAATCTGATTGCCGTTCCCATTAACAGCGATCGTCCTCGTAATACTGGTGAATGTTCGGGAACACCTGCCAACCCTCCCCGTGAGAACTTTTGCGTAATGATTATGCCCTACGTGGAGACCTTGACTTTCACTCCTATAGGTGCGCCGGTTCCTAACCGGGGATTTCCGGTCGATACGTTTGTTGTAGGTTTGCATTACCAGCAAGTAGTCAGCGATGCTAATACGTTTAAACCGCTTCATATAGAAAATGGGATGTGGTTGTTGTTGGATAAGGAAAAGAAAATTGTGGCCCGACTATCATCAATTCCTCACGGAAACTCCCTATTAGCAATCGGAAAGGCTTTCGATGTAGATGGAAATTTCCAAATTACACCCGTTGATGGCTTGCCTATTCTCGAAAAACCATCTGTAAGGTACAACTATCCTTATTTCACCGCTGAAGGTGTTCCACCGTTGGATCCAGCCAATCCTAACCAAATTCTTCAAGATGAGATAGACCAACAGAAGCTTCTGAAAACTGTGGTTTTGGATGTATCCACAGAAAATCAGGGAGGGATATCCAATATCCCATTCATTGAGAAAAATGCGGATACCACATCCTTTAAATCTACCTTCTGGATCGAAGAGGTTCGGGATGAAAAAGGAGAAGAATTCTTGCAATTGCAATATTCTCAAACAACAGATCTTGATTTTATCAAGGACTCTACCTCTGAAGACCCTGATAAATTAATTGTGTGGCCTCATATTGATGTCGCTACTATGGTTAAACAGTAGTAAGTGAATCTTAAGTCTTGTCGCCATGAGAGGCGACAAGACGGAAATAGAGGATAAAACTTTCTATGGAATATGATGTTGCCATTATCGGTGGAGGACCTGGGGGTTCCGCCACAGCTTTAGCCCTCCGCCAACAAGGAATTGACAAAATCCTGGTAGTCGAGTCTGGTTATTATCAAACTATCCGCATCGGCGAGAGCATTCCGCCAGATACCCGCATCCTTCTGGAGGAGTTGGGGATATTGGAAGATTTTCTCAAGGAGAACCACGAGACTTGTTTTGGTAGTTGCTCTTCCTGGGGAAATGATGAACTGGGCTACAATGACTTTTTGTTTAATCCTTATGGGAATGGCTGGCATTTGGATCGGAGGCGCTTTAATGCTTTTCTAGCTCAGAAAGCGGTGGAAAGGGGGGTAGAATTGCATTGCGGCACGAAAGTTAGGAGTTGCGATCGCGTCCTTTCCGAAGGCTTCCAATTGCAACTGATGGGAGAGGACAATCAAACACAAGTAATTACTGCGAGTTTTCTGGTAGATGCCACCGGAATAAGAGCTAGTTTTGCACGACGTCTGGGAGCGAGAAAGCTTTTTCTCGACCAACTGATTTGCGCGATCGCTTTTTTCGAGCTTCCTCCTGACTCTCATTTTGCTAAACTAACCCTGTTAGAGGCGGTGGAATATGGCTGGTGGTATGTAGCTAAGCTTCCTAATAATAAGTTGGCAACGGTAGTAGCTAGCGAACCATCAATGATCAAGGATACTGGATTGCACCGGATGGAAAACTGGCGGGCATACCTGAAAGAAACTAAACACATCTCAAAAGAGTTAGCTGATTGTGGTGCCATCGACAATCTTTCAGTTTCCTTGACACCCCAGGCAAAAGCACAAGATCCCATGGTTTGTGCCGCACCTTCATTCCAATTAGACCAAACTACCGGCAATGGCTGGCTGGCGGTAGGAGATGCGGCTTCGGCTTTCGATCCGATTTCCTCCCAGGGTATTTATAAAGCTCTCTGGGACAGTCTGAAAGCAGCCCAGGCTATTGCTTCCTATTTCCAGGGAGATAGTAGGGGGCTGCAGGAGTACGAATCTCTAATTGCCTCTCGGTTTGATAATTATTTGACTCAGCGCAATTATTTCTACAAAATGGAACAACGATGGCCTACCTCTCCTTTTTGGCAGCGACGTCAGGAAAGAACTGGTTTAGAAAAGGAAGAGCTTCTTGTAGTTGGGCTTTAGCCCTCCGCAATACGACAAGCGATCGCTACACTTAACCTACCTATTCCACTATTTTTGGTGTACCAAGCCAGTATTAGTAGTAATCTTGAAGGATCTCGTAACAATTATTTGGTGTCGCCTACAATCTTTTCACCGAATATCGGTGAATATATCCTTATTGTTTAACATCAACAGGTGCTAAGAAATGTCAAACGTGATTACCTCGACTATTCAGTATTATGTAACAAACTTTTGGTGTGGCCTGACCCATAGCTTCCGTCCCAAAGCCCCAACCAAACCAGACTATAGGGATATTTATACTTCCCCCAAGTACCAGGTCACAAAAGCAGGAGAATGCCAGAAGGGTTCTTACATTGAAACCTATGTGCCAGAAAAGCCCTTTTTAGGAGAAAATGGCCGACCAAAAGCAGTCATATATTTACATGGTTTTGACTTAGGAGCCTCGGAGATTTATCTCTCTCACCTGGAACATTTAGTTAAACAAGGCTACTACGTCTTTTATCCCAACTTTCAAACTGGGTTTTGTTCTTTCCCGAAATCAGGATGGAAAACCGTACTCGAACTAGCAGACGAGGTGGTTGGTGATGGTGTAATTGACTCCCAAGAGAAATGGCTGAAAAATGCCCTACAAAGCGTTACCTCCGCTTACCAAGCAGCTAAATTAGCAGACATTTCGGTGGATACTTATCTCTTTGGCCATTCTTTAGGTGGGTTGTTTGCCCTGAGTTGGGCTTATTATATTACACAAGAACATCTTCCTGATAACCTGTTACCTAAGCAGGTGCTGGTGGCGGATCCCCTTCCCAATACCAATATGGCCAATATACCCGGGGCATTGGGGGATTTGATTAAGAAAATTACCGATGATGTGGATATTGAAGTAACTGGGTCTGCCTTAACGATGCCCGTGGCTATCTTGCATGGCAATGAAGACTGGGTTGTACCTAAAGATGAATGGAAGCAACCATTTACTTATATTAAAACAGAACAGAAGAAAATGTTCTTGTCTTTCACCGACAATCGCGGCTGTCCGGGTATGTATGCCAACCACGAACAAGCCACGGTGAATACCAGCTTTTTTGATAGGTTTTTGGCTCTAACAGTTCTCGATGGCGTGGGAGTGGAAAATGATTTGAATTGGCGTTACATCTGGTATGGCCTTGATCAGGTCATTCGCTATGGGAAACGAGCTGATTTGCTTTGCTTCGATATGGGCAATTGGTCTGACGGTCAACCTGTGCATCCTATTCAGGTTTTTCTGGATTCAAGAAATCCTTAAAGGAAAAAAGCGATCGCTTTCTCAACTCGGCCTAAACGCGATCGCTTCCTATTGAAAAATTCATAATTTTGCTCCGGAAACGTCTTATTGTTGCAACCAACAGACAACAAACATGGTAATCAGTAAGGACAGAACCAAATCGCAGTTTCCTCAATGGGCTACCATTGATCCCAGCAGGGGTTCGATTGCAGAGTATATCAAGAAGTGCCGCAAGAAGGTCATTGTTCCGGCAGAAAATAAAAATTGTGGTAGGGGAAAGACCGCAGTCATTATTGGCTCTGGAGTTGCGGGTCTCACCTCTGCTTACGAATTGCTCAATAATGAAGATATTAATTTAAGTCGTTGTGTCATTCTGGAAGCTAACGATCGCATTGGTGGGCGATCGTTTACCGTTCGTCCCGGAAATGTTATTAAAGAGGATAAGTATGGCTTTCAGAAGTGCAAGTTTGAGAGTGAAGCTGGAGAACCCTATCCTCCCTACCTCAATGCTGGCCCCGGGCGAATTCCCTCTTCCCATAAACTCCTTTTGGGCTACATGAAGAAATTCAAGGTGCCAATGGAAGTCTATGTGATGGCGAGTGATTCTAACCTGACTTATGTACAAGACCATTTTGGCAACCAATCAGTGCCCTATCGTCAACCAGCTTATAATATGCAAGGCTGGGTGGCTCAAGAACTTTACCAACAACTTTCAAAAGCTGAGAATTTTCCCGATATGTCTGCTGAAGATATCGCCAAATTCCAGCAGTTTCTACGGGTCTTGGGAAATCTAAACGAAGAGGGTATGTATGAGGGTAGCGATCGCGCTGGTTACAATGTTTTACCAGGGGTTGAACCAGGCGAGATTACAGAACCTCAATCTCTCCAAGAACTCCTAAAATCTGAGTTTTGGAGCAAAACCCGTTTCTATCAACCCATAGACTTTCTGTGGCAGCCGACATTGTTTCAACCGGTGGGAGGCATGGATAAAATTGTCTATGCTTTCAAGGAACAATTGGAGGCTGACGCAAGGAGTGAATTACGACTGAATGCTGTAGTCGAGGAGATTGAATATAACAATGGAAAGTATTCCATCTCTTATCAACAAGAGGAAAAAACCTACACCATAGAAGCGGATTACTGCTTGAGCAATGTCCCTATTCCTCTACTTCAAGGGGTATTGCAACAAAATCATTTTACGCAGAACTTTAAAGATGCGCTACAGGCAGTGTACAAAGCCCAAAATGTAGGAGTAGAAGAGGAGAGTGGATACCGTCGCAAATTTCTGGCAGACACGACGAAAGTTGGTTGGCAGGCTGAACGTCGTCTATGGCAAGAAGCAGAAGGTGCTGGTAATGTTCCCATTTATGGGGGTATCTCCTGGAGCAGCGATGAAATAGCTCAATTCTGGTATCCTTCTGAGGAATACCACGCAGACTTAGGCGTGCTTACTGGAGCTTACAATTTTAGTGCTGTTGCCCAAAAATGGGGCAATCTGGAACCTGAGAAGCGCCTTGAATTAGCTAGGGAGGGAGCACGACACCTGGGAGGTAATGAGTTTGCTGACGGGTTAAAGCATGGTCTGGCTATTGCTTGGCAAAATATACCTCATCAAAAAGGTGGATGGGCACAATGGAGTACGGTTGGAGACAAAAAAGAAGACTACTTTAACACTCTGACTAAAGGCGACCAAAATTTCTATATTGTTGGCGACCAGCTTTCTCACCTAACGGGTTGGCAAGAAGGTGCAGTTGCTTCGGCTCTAAATGCAGTCTGTCAGATTGCAGACTCAAAGTATCGTGTTCCTGATATTGATCTGCTTCCAGATACGCGCTTGACTGTGGAAGGTGCCTTTTGGGCTACCCTGCCTGCTTATGTTTGATGCCGTAGAGGGGAGATTTTTAAACAGTCGGCTCTCTGCAAAAAAGAGCAAATAGTTCATGTAAGTATAAACCAAGACTCAGGGATAACAATAGTTATGAGTGAAGAGCAGAAATACGAGTACGATTACTTCCCACCCTAGATATCGCGCTTGGGCAACTGAATTTAACCTATCTATTAGGGTCAGTCTACTATACCAAACTGGGATACTATCCCAGGGATTTTGAGGAGGGATTAAGTGACGAGCAAAAAGAAGCACTGACCTGTTTTCAAAACCAGCTCACAACAATTGAAAAGAAGATTGAAAAACGCAATGACCAGAATCCCGATGTTGCCTATGAATACCTGATGCCCTCCAAAGTTCCTCAGAGTATTAACATTTAACCGATCGCGTTCTCAACTCGACTTTTCAGCGATCGCTTCCTAACTCGGCCTAAACGCGATCGCGGGAATGTCTTTTTTGAGGCACAGGGCGATTTTTACAGACTGAAGGGGCAAATCTGCCCTATCTTTCTTAAACAATTTGTAAACCAATGTAAATGCGGCAATGACCGCACCAAGGAGGATCGAAAAACATGACTAATGGCAATGAAAACATCGATATCGCTATCGTAGGTGGTGGAGTGTCGGGGGCGTATAGTGCTTGGCAGCTCAAACAAAAGTTTCCCGATAAAAAGATAGTTCTCTTCGAGGGGAGCAACCATATTGGCGGGCGACTACTTTCAGTCAAGCCGCCCGGTATTAATAATATGGTTGCAGAGCTGGGAGGGATGCGCATTCTCGAAAATACGCAATACCGAATTGTGGCTCTTATTAAGAAACTAAACAAGCAACTGGCTGCCAAGGACAAGATAGAACTCTACGATTTTCCAGTTGACCAGCCGCAAAATATTGCCTATTTGCGGGGCTTCCACCTGCGGCTCTCCTATTTTACCAAGAAACCCAATAAGGTGCCCTATAACCTTTCCTTCCTGGAACGGGGCATGTCACCTGGCAGTATTATCGTCAATGCGATCGAGCAAATTGTTCCCGGTATTACCAATGAGGCTCTTAGTGAAGAACAGCGCCGAGAAATGGCACATAATGCGAACTTTGCGGGAAGGCCGCTTTACGAGCAGGGTTTCTGGAATGTGCTGGCGCGGATCATCACTGGGGAAGCCTATGAACTCAGTGTTGATGCAGGTGGCTACAATTCTACTCTGACGAACTGGAACGCTGCAGATGCAATTCCTTGGTATCTCTCGGATTTTGGTATTTCCCCAGAATACAAGGGCTTTAAAAAGGGATTTCAGCAGGTGCCGGAGTCTGTTGCGACGCTTTTTAAGGATATTGGAGGTGAAATTCGCCTCTCAACCAAAGTCGATGGTTTTGAACGGGTTGGTGACAAGTTCCAGTTGTCAGTTAAAGGAGAAACGATCGCTGCCGAGTCATTGATTCTCGCTATGCCCCGTCGCTCCTTGGATCTTTTAGCCCCCAACAGCCCTCTCCTTCAGGAAGAGGCAATTGAGTCCCTTATCTCCAGCGTTACGCCGCGTCCTCTTTTCAAGTTATTCACAACTTATACTTCCCCTTGGTGGCGTGCCGCTGGCGATACAAATGCTCAAGGGAATTTCGTACCCGTTGAATCGGGTCGAACCGTCACTGATCTGCCAGTGCGGCAGACCTACTACTGGCCGAAAGACAACGGCGAGCCAGCAACAGAAGGCCCATCTATGCTGATGGCCAGCTATGATGATGGCACCAATGTCGGCTTTTGGGATGGTCTCCGCCCGCAGCGACGTCAGGCATGGAAAAAGGGTTTGGAAGTCGCAGAAATTATCAATCCATTTGAGGGAGAATGCAGCGAGGAAGAACGGAACTTGAATCCCTGGTTTCAATACTATGCAGGGAAACCGATGGTTGCAGAAGTTGCACGCCAACTCGCGGTGATCCACGATCTCAGCTACACGCCAGAGGTTAAGAATGCCGCATTTCGCGACTGGGGCGACGACCCGTTTGGCGGCGGTTGGAATAGTTGGAACATTGGCGTCCAAAGTTCGGAAGTTATTCCTAAGATCGTCAAACCTTTGGAGGATTGCCCTCTCTACATCTGCGGCGAAGCCTATTCAAATTCCCAGGGTTGGGTAGAAGGCGCGTTAGAAACCGCTGACCTGGTGCTGGAGAAGTTTGATATCTGTCCGCTATAGAGCACGCAAGTTGATCTCATTATTGCCCGTTGCCTATATCCCGTTCTGGGTTCCCGACTTCAAGGGAGCAAATTGCTCCCGAACTATCCATTAAGTACAAACCCAGACTCAGGGATATAGCGCTACGCAGATCTGTTAGGAAATCTTTAAATCCTGAAATCCTTTGACAGCAATCTGTCTCTCTTTGCCCTCCCAAGTTCCTCAGAGTATTAACATCTAACCCTCCAGATCCCTGACTTCTTGGTTGAAGAATGTGATTATAGCGCTTCGCGCAGGTCTTAGGTGTTAGGGAGGTGGAAGAAGTTGGGGATCTAGAACCGGTTTGACTTTGTTCCTATTTTTTGCTATTATTTTACAGTGGAAAAATGTGCCCGCATATATAAGAGCAGAAAGCTGAGGGAGCTGAGGGAGATAGGGAGAAAAATCTATTGCACAGTTTTAGGTGGGTCACCGTACTACTGCCGTGACACACCTAAAAAGGTGGTGAGAGAAACCGGTTGGGGAATGTAGAATGTAGAATGTAGAATGTAGAATTTAAGAATGTTTTGCGTTCGCGTAGCGTGCGCGTAAGCGCAAACATCTTGCTCGCTTTTCACATAAGCGCGAGCGAGACGCTCGCACTACTAAAATCTATTCCCTCATTTTAGCTGTGTCGCGCCACTACGATAGAAAGCGATCGCACTTCCACCTCGGTCGCAACTTCAATCCACAGACTGTCAGCACCTCCGTGATTCGGTCGATATACAATCCGACTCGGTCCCATAATCTCCACCTTCTGGCAGTGGCAAACGGTTCCATTTTGCCAGATATCGATAACTGGTAGGCAAGAGTTGCTGGCAGTACTGGTATGAATCTTAGCTTGATTAATCCGAATAATGGTTTTCTCGACAGGGGGACAACACCAGATTCCCTTCGGTCCCCGACTCCCTGCTGAGATTTGTGGCAATCCACTGCTACCCAGGGGTATCCTCCACCGGTGGTAAAACTTCCTCGCTCCGGCAATGCGACCCTGACTGAGTAACTGCCGCACCCGCTGGGGGGAAACTCTCAACAGATAAGCTGCTTCTGGTACACCTACCGCTTGCCTGGGGTTTCCGGGAGTTTCAAACTTGCTCGAACCTACGGGCACTGTAGGAGGGACTTCCATCCATAACCTCGCTCGGCAATTTGAGGACGGTTTGTGAGGAGAGTAAACTAGGCGCGATCGCCCTTTAATTTCCACGTAGTGACCATATTGGGAATGCTTGCCCAATTTGACCCCGATCGCGGGACGGGAGCCACCATCTTTACGGTTGAGGCGCAGCAAGTGCTGATTCGCGTGGATAAAACCATTCTGAGTCCGCTGCTTTCTGTACCAACTGCCTTGAGGACCTCTGTGACCGGGGATGATTTTGGGCATACCCTTACGGGTCGGAATCTGCCAGCTTCTCCCCAGTTTTTGGGCTCCTTCAATTCTACCTTGACCCAACAGGGTGCGCACTCTACCGGCAGAAATTCCCAGGCGATGGGCAGCTGTTTGGACTCCGATACTCTCCCTGGGAGAAACTATGACGCTAGAGTTTTGTTGCTTCATTTGGGAATGGGGAATGGGGAATGGGGAATTGGGAATTGGGAATTGGGAATTGGGAATTGGGAATTGGGAATTGGGAATTGGGAATTGGGAATTGGGAATTGGGAATTGGGAATTGGGAATTGGGAATTGGGAATTGGGAATTGGGAATTGGGAATGGGCAACAAGGTAAAATTATACATTGAAACAGAAGATGAGAAACTAGTGCAGTGGGTATGGAAATAACCCAAAGTTACTTGTTACTTGTTATATACTTACTGTTGCCTGTTGCATGATTGCCTAGCGCGTAGCGCTATAAGAGTAGTTAAAAACAGGCAGTTCTGCAAAAAAATTCAGAAAACCCTCCCTAGGAGCGTCTATAAGATGTAGGCAAAAAGGACGTTCTCGTAAAACAGAAGACTGAAAATGCCTTTAACCTACACATTGTTCTACTCTTAACGGAGAAAAAGATGAAAAAGATACTGGCAACAGTAGCGGCTATATTGGCGCTGTTTGTTATGACTGTCTCTCCTGCTATGGCAGCAGAAGAAGCTGTCGGCTTATTTCCCGCTTGTTATGGCATCGGCTCCGGCCTTGATGGGGCTCCGTACTTTGAGGTTGAACTGTTCGTTGACTCCGCCAGGGGTAAGGTAACGGGTGAAGGTGAAATCTTTCAAGCCGTCAATCCACCCCTAGACATTCAAACAAAATTATTGGGTAGTTACGGGATTGCTAATGTTATTCAGGCCATTGGTTATCCAGATATTGACTGGCCACCTCAGGCAGGAACTGGTCCTGTTACTCAGTCCAATGTGGAACTCTTGATGTTGCTCTCCAAAGACAATCAGTCTGGTGAAGCTATCTACGGGTATCGCCGCGAGGAATTTGGCGACTTTGAATTTGTTGGACCAGTTCCAGCAACATCGGTTCCTTGCTTTAAATAAGACAAGAAGACCCTCGACCTCAACTGTTACAGGAATTACTGTAGTCCTAGTAGGATAGCAGAAGTTGTAGGTTTGGTGGAGAAGCGATCGCCCTTTTGATCGGGTGCGCGATCGCTTCCTTCTCTGAAGAAACACTCTGGCTAATTGCTAATGGCTAATTGCTCTCTGAAGAAACAAAGCTTTAGCTCTTGTAGGGTGCGTTAACGTAGTGTAACGCACCGCCAATCTTGCACCATTGGTAACTAGTTTTGGCAAAAATGTCGCTGTCAAGGAGTAGGGGCTCTAGAACCGAGTTGATTTTATTCTTATTTTTTGCTATGATATTATAATGGAGAAATGTGCGCACATATATTTTGAGACAGACTTAATTTTCACTGGGCATACTTTGCTACTGGAACAACGATTCAGATATATGAGATTACTGATGAATTATTGAAGCAATTTGATAATTCTTTATCCAGATGAGGTTTAGCACTCGCACTCGACCGCAAGGCTGACTTGAAGATGAAACCTTGGAGATTGTGAGTATAAGTGGCTTGTCACCCCGCTTGGTGCGTTACACGCACGTTTTCGCACCCTACAAGCTCTGCGATCGCTGTAAACCTATCACGCCCCCTATGCAAGACACAAGATTACTCAAATTCAACATCTGTAGTCGATGAGGAATGGGAGCAGGTAATAGAGGAGTTAGAAGATAAAATCCTCAAAGATCCCGAACTTCAGCGTTATTTATCCAATAATGAGTAAGGGGTCACTTGCTGCATAAGGCTTTTGGGTAATTTAGGCTAGCCTTACGACCGGTGAAAATTATCCCGAACATTATTAATTGAACTAGGTGTTCTCCTACGACTGTTGCCAGATGAGCTGTTGCCTGTTGCCTACCTCAACAAGTCTGTTTTCGGCAGGCGTGCAAGATCTGAGTATTAGTATAGCGCTACAAGTTTAGGTTAGGACACATCCTTTACCCTATAACCCAGTTATGACTTACTGTTGCCAGATGAGCTGTTGCCTGTTGCCTAGCGCGTAGCGCTATACACCAAAACCCACAATAACAAGCGATCGCGAAGCCGTCTGATACTTTAGACTAATGGATAGAAGGAATCTATGCTGCTGTAAGAGGGATGGGAGCTAATTGAGTTCGACGTTGCCAGAAGGGTAAATCGAACCACCGTTGTTCCTGGGCGTAATACCGATGTCTAATGCTCAAATAATTATCAAAATTAAGTTTTAGTTGCTCCTGGTATTGTTGGAGCAGTCTATCTTCATTGTTAATCAAATATTCGACTACAGCAACAGCAGCATCGCATCCACAAGTTATGGCGTGTCCTACACCCATAGAGGAAAGAGGATCGAAAGCAATGGCAGCATCTCCAATGGCCATCCAGTCTTCCCCTACGGCGCGATCGAGAACATGAGAGTGAGCAGGTTTTACAGTTAGGGGATAGACTAATTGTCCTCCCCGAACCCGTTGTTTAGTATGGGTAGCTTTGGATAACAGTTGAACCCACTGCTTTTCCTTGTGGAGTTTGCCCTGTCGCATAAGATCAATATCCGTCATCAAGACCGCGATTAAAGTCCCATTGGGCAGCCAAGCAGAGTACCACCATCCTTCGGGAATTGACTCAATGAGAACTTCTTCTGTTTTTGAGGGATTGCTTTCAACATCAAGAATGGCACTAATTCCGACGAGGGTATCGCAGGTGATAGATTTTGCCCCTAGTCGTTTGGAAATTCTGGCTTGTCTGCCTGTAGCATCCACTAAATAACGGGTTTCTAGCTGGGAAGACTCCCCTGAATTATCCTTGAGGAAAAGTCTCCATCCTCCTCCTTCTAATTGCTCTCCTTCAGCACATTTTGTTTCCAGATAAAGTTGACCACCTTGACGAACTAATTGTTCGGCTAACATGATATCAAATTCTGTGCGCTCTAGGAGATAACCTTCTCCTATTTGATTAATTATCGAGGGGCGAGTGTGGAGTTCAGAATGTCCCCAGACGGCAGCAACATTGTAAACGGGGGTGTGATTGTCTGCGAGAAAAGGTTCTTTCACTTGCAGGTAATCTAGCAAGGGGAGCAAGCTTGCAGATACATGTTCTCCAGTACGGAGATTATCGTATGCTGTTTGTTCAATTACGGCAACAGTCAGTTTGGAATAGAGACAAATTGTTAGAGCTAAAGCAGTTCCGGCAGGCCCACCACCAATAATGGTAACGTCAACACTGGGAGTTTGTAACATTTTATCCTCTTTAATTTTCAATTCCTAATCTGGAAGCGAATCGCCCAAACAGTGGCGATTCGGCAAAAGTCAACTCTCCCGCATTATCTGATAGCAACCGCCAACAAGGGGCTTAAGCCCCTTGTTTGCCCTGGCGACCACTATATATGGGGAGAGAAGGGAGACTAAACTAATTAAAAGCGAATTCTTCTTCCAGAACGAGGAACTTCTCCCGGTTCGCGGACGACATTAATTTTCCGGAACTTCTTCACAGCCCTCAGAGATTCTCGTAAGGATGTTTCGCAACTGTCAATGGGTGTTTCTTCTGTTTCACCCACCATAAGGAACGTTTTCAATCTTTGTTGCTTAGCCTGCTGAAGCGATCGCAATCGTTCCCGTATGCAAGACATTCGGCTTTCTTGGATAGAAGTCGGCGGCTTGAAAGAAGTAATGACAAAATCGTGTTCATCTTCAGGATTTCCAGTAATGCTTGCGTAAGGTACTTGTGTGTAGGTGTATTCATCATAATTCCGTTCTGTCTCCACAAAATAGGGAAACAGCTTAGAATAATTCTCATCCCCTTCCTGGGTGTTGCGGATATATCCCAAACTAGACCACCCGCCGTTCACCATTTGCGAGTAACTGTTGATTCCCCGTGCGAAGTTCATCTGCAAGCCTGCCATTTCATGATCGAATGAGTCTTCCTGTATAGTTGCTGCTTCTTCTATATTTGTAGATGCAATTACGTTCAAGCCGTTAATGACATTCCAAGGAGCTTGGGGTGGCCACCAGTAGTTATAGTAAGTTGGCCGTTTCGGGAATCCATCAACTTTGTTAACATCTGGATCGGTATAGTTAACTAGCTGAATCGAGCAGTTGTAGAAATCAGCCTGCCAAGGAACAGCCATGCGCTTCGTTAGATCCCCTGGTTCGCAGCTAGCATTGACATCTTCAGTTTCATCGCGCATCGGCTCTACGAAGAATGGTTCCGACGAGTGCTTAATCTGTAGTTGAGATAGAGGATTGCTTCCTCCAACGACATCCACTTTCTCATATATGTTCTTGTTTTGTGTCGTCCAAGTGACCTCGATCCCCGGACATTGAGGAAGTCCGACAACATTACCGATACTGGCACAATCTTGGTAACTTAAGGGATATTTAGACACCGTAGGCTGGAGGTTACTATTAGGATTATTGCTCGCAAAAAACCCTTTCGACCACTGCTCTAGGAGAAAATATTGAGTTTCCGTCAGCGCCAAAAACTTTTGGATACTAGTATTTGATACCGAATTGCTACCAGAATTGAGGGGCATCAAAGGAATACCAGTAAAGTCTGCTGGATTTTTTTGGTCTTTATTGCTACTAAACAAAGTAGTTTGAGTGCTTGGTGCAGAATAAGGAGGAGGAGGAGATGGATTTTTGACAACTGTCTTAGTTTCAGGTTTACGGAAATATCCAAAATATTTCTCGCGTTTCACCTTATTCTCTTCGCTTGGGTCGGAGAAATCAAAGATATTTGATGAAAATGCCGTCATCGACTGTACGTTAGCGACCCAATGGTAGCCGGAGATACACTGGATAATTGGCAAAATGTCGCGCTCGTAACTGACGACATAATCAGGGTTCCATCCATGGTTATCTCCCCACTCAGCTTGGTTGTACATGGTTGGAACTAACTCCAATCCGCGCACGGCAACGTCAAACGACGTATCGTCCCAGGAGGAGATGTTGACAATCTCTGGGGCAAAATCGGGAGGGCCAACAACGACCCAAGCCTTGGCTTTCTCATTTACAGGTCTTACTTGTCCCACTGGCGTAATCTCACAGGTAATCGGACCATCCGACGTGTCGTCGAACCAGTAATTTCCACCTCCATAACCTGACAAATTTTCCAAACCCCAAGAGTCTCCATGTCCTCCGAGAACAATAAGATTTCCTTGAGCATCGGTTTTTAGATCTCCAAGTTTGGTAAATACCGTACCCTGAACAGATTTGTCTACGTTTGAGAAATCCTTTGGCTTTGGGAAATACCCCCCCGAAATTTCTACATTTTGATTTGCTCCTTCAATTACTTTTGCGCCCGGGTTAATAATTAATTTCTTGCGAGCATCTCCAGTCTCATCAGGGTTACGCTTATCAACCTTTTGACTGGTATAACTATTGTTTTGTCCTAACAAGAGATTACCCTCTAGTTCGGAGTATTCATACCAGACAGATTTTTTGTTAGCCAAATGTACAGTCCATTTGATTGAGGCTACCTCCATTTCATGGTCTGCATCCCGCATACTACCCTGTAGTACCAATTTTTTAGACTCCCCGGTAGCATCATATTGATAGACGCAAAATTTTTGTCCCTGCCGTTTGATAGCCCCAGCATTTTTAAAGTCAGTAATCGCTCCGCTTTCATCGGGCTTAATGGGTAAACCACCGATTTCATTGGGAGCTAAAAAGAAACCGGTACGACTATTGCCCACTCGAGCCACTCCAATAGCTGGGTGAATGACATATTGTTGTGTCATTTAACTTCTCCGTTATGCACTATATTCTTAAGACGGTAAAACAGAAGATTTCTGAATTTTTTTCCTCAAAAAAATTTTTATGTATCCCTCGATACTTAAATAGTGATCAATTAAAACTCTTGTAGTGGACTGACACAGCCTATTATGGTGGAATACGAAGTAGTGAGTAATGAGTAATGAGCGTCTGACGACGCAGGGAACAGGCAACAGGCAACAGGGTAAAATACGGCGTCGAAAAAAAAGATAAGAAACAAGTCAGCTTCCCTTGGAGCCTTCTGCCTTCTGCCTTCTGCCCTCTGCCTTTTTTCTCAAGAGTAATGAGTAATGAGTAGATATAGATTTTTTTCTCTCAGCTCCTTCAGCTTCCTCAGCTCCTTCAGTCACGGCAGTAGGGTGCGTTGTGCGTATTGGATGCTGGTGGCGAAATATTGCTTAACATTGGGTAGGGAAAAACCACAGTAAATATGTAGGGGCGGGTTCACCCGAAACTGGGCAATAAGAGCGATAATTTCGCCTTACCCGCCCCGGCTGCTCAGACACCGATTTTCCACCGGGGCGGGTTTAGGTCATTGGCTGGCTGAACCGAAAGGTTTTAGGTGAACCCGCCCCTACCAGATGACGATTTGACAATTCTTTATCCAGATGAGGTTTAGCACTCGCACTCGACCGCAAGGCTGACTTGAAGATGAAACCTTGGAGATTGTGAGTATAATTAACGAATCAGCGATCGCATAGTTATACTATGGATTTTGAATGGAACCCAGAGAAAGCAGCATTAAACCTGAAGAAGCACGATGTCTCATTTCAGGAAGCTTCAACCGTATTTAATGATCCACTATCGATAACTTTTCCTGACTCTGATCACTCCGTTGGAGAAAGTCGCTACGTTATCATTGGGATGTCTAGATTAAGACAGCTTTTAATCGTTGCACATACTGATAGAGAAGACACAGTACGAATTATCAGCGCACGAAAAACTACCCGAAAGGAGAAGAGATTTTATGAAGAAGGTATTTGAGACGGAAATGGCAGATGATCTACGCCCTGAGTATGATTTTGCTCAAATGGAGGGAGGCGTCAGAGGTAAATATGTGGAGAGATATCGTCAAGGAACAAACCTAGTGCTTTTAGATCCCGATGTTGCTCAAGCTTTTCCTAATGATGAAGCTGTAAACGAAGCATTGCGATTGTTAATCCAGGTTGCCAAGCGCCAGCAGTCCAACACTACGGTGCAGTAGATGGAATAGGGGACTTCCCAATAAAACAACATCTTATTAACCAATAAGCGATCAGCTACGCTGGTGCCGTAGGCAATCACTAATCCGCAAGCGATCGCCCAATCTTGCACCATCAGGCGTAGGTTGTTAGTAAAACTCCCACCGCTTTCCATAGTTGGAATATACCAAGAGAAGCTGCAACTAAGACAATACCAATACCCAAAAAATTGGTCAGTGTTCGGTTACGGAAGTCTTGCAACAAACTACGACGGTTCATTACTAGCAGCAGAAATACTGCAATGAACAAGTATGCACAGGCAGGAGGCAGGAGGCAGGAGGCAGGAGGCAGGAGGCTCCGAGGGAAGAAAGAAAGTTGTAAGGGAGAAGGAAATTATAAGTGATTATCCTTTCCTTGATATAAGACAATTGCCAATAGCCGCAGTATGGGATTTTCTGTCTGTCCCAAGGCTTCTCCTAATCCTTGCCGCGTTACTACCCCTAACCTACCGGACATTTCTTGCAAGATTATCGTTGCTATAGTGGAAAAGACTACTGCCCATAACAGGGCAAACCCGTACTTTGCTCCAGCTATACTAGCAGTTGTTACCGTTCCCGGACCGATGAAAGCCGCAGTAATAAGTAATCCCGGTCCTAAATTCTTGAGTCGTTGCATACAGCGCTTTGCGCTGTAATGAAGTACGCTTTTCCGGAAGTCCCCGTGGAAGTAAAAGCGTAGCATCCTCTGGCTTCCCGTGGAAGTAAAAGCGTAGCATCCTCTGGCTTCCCCCTTTCAAAGGGGGACGGGAGGGGGATACAAAGGGGGACGGGAGGGGGATTCAAGGGGGATTTAGGGGGATCAAGACTGTACCGCATAGCAGAGCAAACTGCTGTATCTAATTATGCCACACCTGTAGTCAAACTCTTCCACACCCAAAGTAGAAATACCCTATCTTCAACTGCTACTTTAATTTTAAAGCCAAGGAGAGGCTTTAAACCTGATTAATTATCAGTTATCAATTATCAATTGGTAACACATCGCCAATCTTGCACCGTTAGGCGATCGCGAGAAAGTATTTTTTAAGTCATTGAAGCCAAAATCTAGATCAGTATGTATTCAACTTGTAAAAAACAGATCCAAGTACAGCTAGAAATTGACATTGAGCTTTTCTTTGAGAGGTTAGATGATTTGTCTCAGAAAAAGCCCCTCAGTAAAACCGAGAAAATGATTATTTGTGGCTCTCTCTTAGGACAGTCTCGACAGAAAATTGCCGACATGGTCAATTTATCAGGACAAAATATTAGAGATTTAGCAAAACAAAATATTAGAGATAGGCTAGCTAAAAGTATTTATCCTAAAATAGCAGAGCTAATAGAAGTTGAGCAAGAAGAGATAGCTGGTAACTGGGTTAAAATACTTAATTTTTTAGTCAATCCCAAGCATGGCTACAAACTGAATCCCCCTCCTCAACTCAACAACGACAATTTCCAAGGAAGTTTTGGCGGACAAGTTTTTCATTCTCCCTCTAATCAAGAAATTGTTAAGCTTCAAATCGAAGCAGCACGATTTTATCAGCAGGGACTTTACTATCAAGCCTTAAAGTGCTTTCTGGATGCTTGGGAAAAAGAGCTAGCTATTTATGGCGTAGGTAATCCAGAAATTCTAATTTATATAAATAACTGTTTACTGGAATACAAAAAATCTCTTTTGCAGGAGAGAGGGGTCAAAATTTACACTCTTGCTGTAGTTGTTCCATTTTATCATAATCAAGGTCAAGTGGCTGCTGAAACTTTGCGAGGGGTAGCTCAAATTCAACTTCAGGTAAATTTACAAGGCTTTAAGGCAATTTCTCTTGAGGAGGAAATCAGTTTAGCTCAAATCAAACCCAAGATGTTTTTTAGTTTGCATGATCTAGCTAGTCCCCTAGCTCTGCAAATTTTTATTGTCAATGACCCTAATAATTTGTATGACCCCTACAACCAAACGGCAGAAAATTTAGTTCAATTAGCACCAAAACTAAACTTGCTGGCAGTTATCGGTCACTACTCCAGTGAGATGACGACAAAAGCGCTGGATTTTTATGCCAAACATGGCATACTGTTAGTTAATTCTAGTAGTACATCTAATGAGTTTTCCCTTTTAACTGGTGGTGAAGCCTTATCTTTTTTTCGACTGACTACTCCAGATTGCTTTAATGCCAAAAGGTTAGCTGAGTATTTGCTGAATGCTCCCTCGAAAAGTACCCGAAAAAAAGTGGCAATTATCTATAATCAAAACAGTAGTTATAGCCAATCATACAAAACTAGTGTTAAAGGGTATTTAGAACAACATCAAGAGCAGTTTACTTTTCTGGAAGAATGTGGCTATATTAGTGGAAATTATGCTCAAATTCAAGCTTATCTAGAAAATATTAAACAAAATGGTGTTGATCAGATCATCATCATTCCCGATGGAGGAATTGAGCCTAGCTCTCTCAATAATGCTGGGTTGATTAGCCGACTAAATCTCAATAACTGTCTCATAGCTGGTTCTGCTACTTTTTTCCATAATAATGTTTTGCATTGGATTGAAGAGCAAAGTCAGTATCGTGACATCAGTCCAGGTGATTGTCAGATTGTTGCTTGTATTCCTTGGCATTGGGATAGTCAACAAAATGGCAGTAATAGCTCGAATTCTCTAGCTCAGCATTTTTGTCAAATCGGCACTCAGTTATGGGGAGAAGAAAACTTGACCTGGCGCAGTGCCACAGCTTTCGATTCAGTATTGGTCATTTTGAAAATTTTGGCAAAGGATCACAGCCAAGACCGTCAATCTTTACTGATACAGATGAATCAATATTTTAAGGAACAAAGCAAACAAGTAAAGGGAGTTACAGGAATTATCAAGTTTGATCAGCAAGGCAACCGTATTAACCCTCCAACGGAAATAGTCGCTGTAAGTTGGAATGAACAACAGCAAAAATGGAAGTGGGAGATGAGTAAGCAGTAGTAGGACTTCAGTCCAAAAAGAAGCCAGAAAATACAACTCACACTAATCAAGATTAATTATTCCACACCTGTAGTCCAACTCTGCCACACCCAAAGTAGAAATACACTATCTTCCACTGCTACTTTCATACTCAAGCATCAAATAGGCATCAGCTATGTTATCTCAACCAGATCCTGTCCGCTTAGAAATCTTCAAAAACCTCTATCAATTCATTGCCGAACAAATGGGGATTGTCCTGCAAAATACCGCAGCCTCGGTAAATATTAAAGAACGCCTAGATTTCTCCTGTGCAATTTTTGACGCCTCGGGATTATTAGTCGCCAATGCTCCCCATATTCCTGTCCATTTAGGTTCCATGAGTGAAAGTGTCCGCAGTTTAATTAATGATCAAGGGGACACCCTCAAACCAGGAAATGTCTATCTCTCCAACAATCCCTATAATGGAGGAACCCATCTCCCTGATGTCACAGCAATTACCCCTGTATTTTGGACAAATACCGAAAATCCCCAATCCCCAATTCCCAATTCCCAATTCCCCATTCCCCTATTTTTCGTTGCTTCTCGGGGACACCAAGCTGATATCGGTGGTATTACTCCCGGTTCCATGCCTCCCCACAGTACTACAGTAGAAGAAGAAGGCATCATCTTTGATAATTTCCTCTTAGTTGAAGAAGGAAATTTTCGGGAAATCCCCCTACGACAGGTACTCCTCAATCATTCCTATCCTGCCCGTAACCCTGACCAAAATCTAGCTGATTTCAAGGCACAAATTGCTGCCAATGAAAGGGGGATGCAAGAACTTCAGAAAATGGTGTTGCAATATGGATTGGCAACAGTCCAAGCTTACATGAAATTTGTCCAAGATAATGCCGAAGATTCCGTCAGAAGGGCAATCGATGTGCTTCGGGATGGAGAGTTTAGCTATGAAATGGATAATGGTGCACGTATTCAAGTCAAAGTAACTATCGACAAACAAAATCGCACTGCCACCATTGATTTTACTGGCACATCTGACCAACTCCAGAGTAACTTCAATGCTCCCAAAGCGGTAACTCAAGCAGCAGTTTTATATGTCTTCCGGACTCTGGTGGATGATACCATTCCCCTCAATGCTGGCTGTCTTAATCCCCTAGAAATTATTATCCCTGCTGGCTGTATGCTGAACCCCACCTATCCAGCAGCAGTAGTAGCAGGTAATGTCGAGACTTCTCAAACCATTGTGGATGCCTTATATGGAGCTTTGGGTGTGATGGCTGGTTCTCAGGGAACCATGAATAACTTTACTTTCGGGAATGAGCGTTATCAATATTATGAAACTATCTGCGGTGGTTCTGGGGCAGGAGCTAACTTTGATGGCAA
>JAAHGR010000349.1 GCA_010672425.1 Symploca sp. SIO2E6 | reverse complement strand
GCTTTGCGCTTTCTGGCACGTTCATACCGATTGCTCCCCCTCGTCTTGCGGGATAGATTCTTACTCAGTCTTCTGAGCCTATTAATTTTCTTCTTTAGTGGCTTAGGGGCATCTATTTTTTGACCATTGTCCAGGGTAGCAAAGGCAGCGATACCCAAATCAATGCCAACACTGTTTTCATTCTTAGGCAATAGATGGTAGGTTATCTCAACCACAAAGCTAACAAAATATCTACCAGCAGCATCTTTGATAAGAGTGACCGATGATGGTTGGGATGGTAATGGTCTAGACCAAGCAATCTTGAGCTTTCCAACCTTGGCTATCTTGAGACAATTGCCCCGTATGGTAAATCCCCTCTGAGTAAATCTTGCTGACTGCTTGGCATGACGCTTCTTAAACTTTGGAGGCTTAACCGGTTTACCCTTTCTTTCCCCTTTGCAGGATTTGAAAAAATTCTGATAAGCTTGCTCTAAATCATTGAGCGATTGTTGGAGAGGTACGCACGAAACCTCAGACAACCATTCCCGTTGAGTTGTCCTTTTGGCTTGAGTTATGAACTGTTTCTGGAGTTCGGCATTTTTGGGTTTCTTTTCTCCAGCTTTGTACCGATTGATACAGAAGGCTAAAGCATCATTCCAGATCACGCGAACGCACCCGAACAACTTAGCTAGTGCCATTTGTTGTCCGACTGTTGGATAAACTCGATATCGGTAGCGTGCTTTCATGATACTATTGTACAATCAGGTCGCTCAGTAGAAGGAAAAAGCCGTCCTAGAAGGACGGGGCTTCAGACCCATTTTTTTGGTGATTAACCAGATATATTCTCCTTCCTCATCATAACGAACTTCATAAATCACCGATAAAAGAGAATTATTTAAATAACCAATGGCTATAAATTGCTCAGGATCATCATGTTTCATTCTTTCCACATAGTCACCAGCGAATATCTGAGCGACTTCTTCGAGGAAATATCCTCTGTTGCGCTCTAAAATTTGACTTTTGTGGTTATCCCAATCAAATCGCATTTTTTACTACTCTCAAAGCCAGGTATTCTCTCCCATCTATTCTATTTTGGCTCTATGAATCGGATAGATTTTTGCTCGGTTGAGTTGGTCTATGATTCATGGCAGCCCCCTGTAATATTGGCGATCACATTTTTTTATGTAAACATATAGAATTATTATAGAATAAAATTAGGTAATTTGGTTAGGGGCATCCGATCGCCCACTCAAACTGATCGCCCACAAACAGCGATCGGTCAACGTTCCAGTTTTGGTTGCCACCGACGAAAGATTGCAACTCTCTCATCCTGTGGTGATTACCTTTGATGTTGCCGCCCTCGATTATGACGAACAACTGCAACTCTGGCAAACCGCATGGGGCGATCGCATCCCAGAATTTGGCCAACAGTTGCAACGATTAGCCGCACAATTCCGCTTGTCTGCGGCGATGATTAAAATCGCCAGTGCAGCAGTGCAGTCCCAGTCAGAACTATCTCCAGAAACATTATCGCCGGAAAAAATAGCAGAAATAGGCGATCGGCTGTGGGATTTTTGTCGGTTACAAGCCCGTCCCCAATTAGAAGGACTTGCCCAACGGATCAATGTTCGGGCAACCTGGGATGATTTTGTGCTGCCGGAAAAAGAAAAAAAGATTTTAGGTCAAATTTTAACTCACGTCCGCCAACAATCTAAAGTGTGTCAAAATTGGGGTTTTGCCAGCAAACATCAGCGCGGATTAGGATTAACTGTATTGTTTGCCGGAACTTCAGGAACTGGTAAAACCACTGCCGCCGAAGTCTTAGCCAATGAACTCAACTTGGACTTATACCGCATTGATTTAAGTTCAGTAATGAGCAAATATATTGGCGAAACCGAGAAAAATTTACGCCGCATTTTTGATGCTGCCGAACAAGGAGGAGCAATTTTACTCTTTGATGAAGCGGATGCCCTGTTTGGTAAACGAACTCAAGTCAAAGATAGCCACGATCGCCACGCCAATATTGAAGTCAGTTATTTATTACAACGAATGGAAGCTTATCAAGGGTTAGCCATTCTCACCACTAATTTAAAAGATAATTTAGATACTGCTTTTATGCGTCGTCTCCGGTTTATCGTCAATTTCCCATTTCCCAAAGCCGCCGAACGTAGCGAAATTTGGCAACGGGCTTTTCCCAAAAATACCCCCACTGAGGGACTGAATTATAAACGCTTAGGGCAATTGGATATTGCTGGAGGAACTATCAAGTCTATTACTCTCAATGCCGCTTTTTTAGCTGCCGATATTGATGAACCTGTGATGATGAAACATATCCTAGAAGCGACCAGAACTGAATATATGAAAACAGGGCGATCGCTTTCTAGTTTGGAAACCAAAGGATGGAATGTTTAAAGGGATCGCTTTCTCCTTAAAATATTTTATTGGTTGTGATTTTCGTGATTTTTTGCTATTATTCTAATAATGGAATAGGTGTGCGCATATAAACTATTTTTCCAGATTTCTCATTGTGGAACTGGCATCTTGCCAGTAGTCATACCAAATCCGGTTACAATGGAGCCGCTTTGGCAAACTGCGAAAACTCGCTCACCAGACGTTGCATGCAACGTCTCTACAGGGTGAGATATAGCGGGTATATCGATACCGGATTTGGTATCAGTAGGAGAGGTAGCGATTACCAGCATTCAAGAAGCCCGACTTCTTTAAGAAGTCGGGCTTCTGGGAGTCTCCCGGTGAGAGAGATTTGAGGTTTCTAATTTGCCTTCTTCCCTGTAACGGTATGATACTGTGGGCGAATCACCTCAAAGCCAGTAAAATCCTGGGGAGATAGGGAGATGGGGAAATGGGGGAAACGCTTGCTAGCCAAGTGTTTTATTGGGGTAAGGGGTTTGACCCCTTGGTTAATTGACCCACAGTATCCTTAAGTTCCAGGGGGGGCAAGGGGTTTCACCTTAAGTTGACACAAATGACCGACGTGCGCCCTAAACCGAATAAATCACAATAACTTATCCGGTGTAATCGGTAAATCACGGATGCGCTTACCTGTGGCATGATAAATGGCATTAGCTACCGCAGCGGAAACACCTGTGATGCCAATTTCCCCTACACCACGGGCTCCTAGGGGATTAAAATTCAGATCAGGTTCCCCAACAAAAGTTACCTGAATTCGGGGAATATCTGCATGGGTAGGGAAATGATAGGTAGCAAGGTCGTAGACTACAGGATAGCCAATATTGGGGTCAAATTGACATTCTTCCATCAAAGCATGGCCAATACCCATAATTACAGCACCCCGAATCTGAGAAGCGGCGGTTTTGGCATTAATTACTTGCCCAATATTCATTACTGATACCCAACGAGTTATCTGTAAGCGTCCAATTTCTTCATCAATAGCCACTTCACAGAAATGTGCTCCCCAGGATTGGAATGCCCATTGTTTCCCCTCAGCACCAGGAGCAGCGGAGGCTGTAGCTTCCCATGCTGCTTCCCCAGAATTATGCAGGGTAGCCAATGCTTCTTGAGCAGTGGTAGCTTTAGCTGTTTTGAGTACTTCTTCACAAGCTTTCATCACTGCTGGTAGAAGGCTTCCCGTCATCATCGAACCACCTGCCATACCGCCATCCGGCAGCGACGAGTCCCCCAACTCCACCTTTACTTGTTCCACAGATAACCCTAAGGTTTCAGCAGCAGTAGCGGCGACAATGGTATAAGCACCAGTACCCATGTCATTAGCACTAGTGAGAATCTCAGCAGTACCATCAGCTAGTAACCTGACTTTGACAGTGGCTGAACCCCGGAAACTAGGAAAAGTGGAGGCTGCCATACCCCAGCCAATCAGCTTACCATCCCGGGTGAGCGATCGCACCTGTTGTGGTCTATCTTGCCAACCAAATTGCTCTGCACCTACCTGCAAACATTCAGTAAAATGCTTAGCGGAAAAAGGTAAACCCTTACGCTGGTGTTCCTTGGTTTGATTTTTTAACCGTAATTCCACTGGGTCTATTTTGAGCTCCCACGCAAGTTCATCCATGGCTGACTCCAGCGCCCACATGCCAGGATTTTCCCCAGGCGCACGCATAAATGTAGGTGTACCGATATTCATCACAGCCAATTCCTGCTGGATTCGCAGATGGGGGGTAGCGTACATGACTGGTGTAATACCAGTACAGGGTTCAGCAAAAACATCAACTGGTGAAGTGGAAGATTTGGCTGTATGCTCAATAGCCATTAGGCTACCATTAGTATTAGCTCCCAAACGAACAGTTTGCTCTGTTTCCGAGCGATGTCCGGTATTTGCCGTCATTTGCCGTCGGCTCAGGACAAGTTTTAAGGGACACTGAAGTTGACGAGCCACCGCAGCACAGAGAATACCGTGAGGCCAAGGGAAGGCTTTAGAACCAAAGGCTCCACCAATAAAGGGGGTAATAATACGCACCTTTTCTACAGAAAGTCCAAAAAGTTCTGCATAGGTACGCTGACTACATAATACCCACTGGGAGGGTTCATAGACAGTCAGGGTATCTGTATCTTGCCAGTGAGCAATGATAGCATGGGGTTCCATCGGTGCATGTAGTTCGGTAGAAGTGGTGTAAGTAGCTTCTACTTTGGCTGTGGCATCTCTCATCCCAGCGACAAAATTCCCCTTCTCAAATTTTATCTCTTCTCCAAACATAGAGTAAGCCTGTTGGAAGGTAGCATCTTTTGCCTCTAAAACTGGTTTTTGAGTAGCATATTCCACCTTAACCAAACGGGCTGCGTGACGTGCCTGCTCAAGGGTATCTGCTACTACCAAGCCAATAATTTGCCCTGCGTAGTAAATTTGATTATCAGCTAAAGGTAACCGGGATTCATAGATTTTTGAAGCCATAAAATTGTTAGTTGGCTTATGTATCTCAGGCACGTTGTCATGGGTGAAAACGGCAATCACCCCTGTTGCTTGTTCTGCGGTTTTGGTATCAATATTAGTAATTTGCCCATGAGCAATACTAGCAGTGATCAAATAACTATGAACCAAACCAGGAATTTGATGTTCAGCAGCATAGGTTGCTCTACCAGTAACCTTTGCCCGTCCATCTTTACGGTTAATACTTGTGCCAATTAGTTTGTTCATAATTGAAAATTGGGAATTGGGAATTGGGAATTGGGAATTGGGCATTGGGCATTGGGAATTGGGAATTGGGCATTGGGCATTGGGAATTGGGAATTGGGAATTGGGCATTGGGAATTGGGAATTGGGAATTGGGAATTGGGAATTGGGAATTGGGCATTGGGAACTGAGTGTCAATTTACTCATTACTCATTACTCATTACTCATTACTCATTACTCATTACTCATTACTCATAACTCATTACTCATTACTCATTACTCATAACTCATTACTCATTACTCATTACTCATTACTCATTACTTATTACTTAATCCCCCGACCCTAAACCACCCCTCCTCCTTGGGCAGAAACCTTGAGGGCGCGGCGAATAGCTCGCTTAACTAGCTCAACTTTGTAACCGTTGTGGGCTAAAGGTTTCGCTCCCTGTAAAGCAATTTCTGCTGCTTGGGTAAAGGTGGCAGTATCAGCAGGCTTACCTATTAAAAACTCCTCTGCTGCTGTTGCTCGCCAGGGCTTATGGGCTACTCCACCCATTGCTATACGGGCATCCTTAATCTCCTCCCCTGCCAAGTCTACTACTGCGGCAACAGAAACTAAAGCAAAGGCATAGGAAGTGCGATCGCGTAATTTTAAGTAAACCCCCGATTTAGCAAAGGATACTGGAGGTAAAATTACTCCTGTAATTAACTCCCCCGGCTCTAAATTGGTGTCTTGTTGGGGGGTATCTTCTGGTAAACGGTAAAAATCTACCAATGGTATCTGCCGTTGCCCTTGAGGACTTGCTATTTCTACTACCGCATCCAGCGCTGCTAGAGCAACACACATATCTGAGGGGTGAACTGCTACACACTGTTCACTAGCACCCAGAATAGCATGGCCACGGTTAATCCCTGTGACTGCTGGGCAACTGGTTCCTGGTTGTCTCTTGTTACAAGGGAAAGCGATATCATAATAGTAGGGACAACGGGTACGTTGCAGGAGATTACCCCCCACCGTCGCCATGTTGCGAATTTGTTGGGATGCTCCCGAAAGAATAGCCCTAGCTAACAGAGGATAGTTGCGGCGGATCTGCTCATGATCAGCTACTGCGGTATTAGTTGCTAACGCTCCCAGGCGCATACTGCCATCTGCCATTGGAGAGATTTGCTGCATCTGCAACCGGGAGATATCAATTAATTGTGATGGCTCATCCAAGAAAACCTTGAGACGATCAACTAAATTAGTACCACCAGCAATAAACATGGAATCTTGGTTGATAACTGCTCGGTTAACGGCATCTTCCACCGAAGCAGCACGGACATAAGTAAAGTTATTCAAAATGCTTCATCTCCAATTCTCAATTCCCAATTCCCAATTCCCAATTCCCAATTCCCAATTCCCAATTCCCAATTCCCAATTCCCAATTCCCAATTCCCAATTCCCAATTCCCAATTCCCAATTCCCAATTCTCAATTCTCAATTCTCAATTCTCAATTCTCCATTCCCAATTCCCTATTCCCCATTCCCCATTTCCAATTCAATCAACTGATCAATTAACTCTGGGAAGGGAATGCCTGTTGCCGCCCATAGTTGGGGGTACATGCTGGTAGCCGTAAAACCTGGTAGGGTGTTGATTTCGTTAATGAAGACTTCTCCGGTAGCTTCCACATAGAAGAAGTCTACTCGTGCTAAACCGGCAGCGTCAACAGCGGCAAATGCCTGAATTGCCATCTCCTGAATTTGATTAGTGATATTATCTGGTAGTGGCGCTGGGATTAATAAATCGGCTCGACCTTCAGTATATTTGGTTTCGTAGTCATAGAAATCACTTTCATAGGTAATCTCCCCAACTACCGATGCCTTGGGATTGTCTTTGCCTAAGACCGCACATTCTACTTCCCGTGCCACTATTCCTGCTTCGACAACGATTCTGCGATCGTAACTAGCAGCACTATCCAAAGCTGCTTCTAACTCGGAACGCGATCGCACTTTGCTAATCCCGACGGAGGAGCCGAGATTGGCTGGTTTGACAAAATAAGGATAATCTAGGGTTGCCTCAATTTGGTCACAAAGTTTGGGAAATACGCAAGGACTAGACCAAACTTGTGACCGTAGAACTTCAAAGTAGGGCACTTGGGGTAATCCTGCCTGAGCAAAGACTTTCTTGGTGGCCAATTTGTCCATTCCCATGGCGGAACCGAGTACACCGCTGCCGATAAAGGGGACTTGCATGAGGGTAAGTAATCCCTGAATTGTACCATCTTCCCCATTCGGGCCATGAAGCATAGGAAACCAGACATCTACCTCTGTTACTTGGGTAGGAAACTGCCAGCGGTTGCCACCGATTGGAGATGCTAGAGGTTTTCCCGATGCGAGCACCTGTTGGGCAATCTCTCCTGCTTGCCAGATACCATCTTTTTGGATATAAATTGGTAGCAGTTCATATTTTTGCCTATTTTGCTCCGCCTTCAAGGCTTGAGCGATCGCTTGTGCAGAGACAATCGAGACTTCATGTTCTCCTGAACAACCACCGAACAATAGTCCCACCCTTAATTTTGTCATAATTTCCCTCTAGTGTTCCTCGTTCCAGATAGGGTATTATATCAATATAGGTATTAACGTAAGTTGTTAGTGACAAGTATAAGCGTGTTGAGATCCCCCCTAACCCCCCTTAATAAGGGGGGGACCGGATTTCAATTCCCCCGTGGAACTAAAAGCGCAGCATCATCTGGCTTCCCGTGGAACTAAAAGCGCAGCATCATCTGGCTTCCCGTGGAACTAAAAGCGCAGCATCATCTGGCTTCCCGTGGAACTAAAAGCGCAGCATCATCTGGCTTCCCGTGGAAGTGAAAGCGTAGCATCGTCCGGCTTCCCGTGGAAGTGAAAGCGTAGCATCGTCCGGCTTCCCGTGGAAGTGAAAGCGTAGCATCGTCCGGCTTCCCGTGGAAGTGAAAGCGTAGCATCGTCCGGCTTCCCGTGGAAGTGAAAGCGTA
>JAAHGR010000348.1 GCA_010672425.1 Symploca sp. SIO2E6 | reverse complement strand
TGAAGTAGAAAAGTCAATTACCCAACTTTTGGCAATAAATCAAAAATTAGCAAGAACAGCTCGCAAGACAGCTGAGCAGTATACGCTCCAGAGTAAAGTCTGGGCTATCGGGAGCATCATTATTGGTTCAAGCACTGCTCTTATTTTGGGGATATTTTTAAGTATGGCGATTGCTCAACCTATTGATCGACAAATCAAGGGTATGCTCAAAGAACTGAAACTAGCTCACAATACTTTGCAGCAACAGAATACTGAGCTCACCATCGAAATCGAAGAACGCAAACGCATCGAATCGCAACTCAAGCAGTACCGCGACCATTTAGAAGAATTAATTATTGAACGGACTCAGGAACTGGTTGCAGCGAAAGAGTCAGCAGAGAATGCCAACCGTGCCAAAAGCCAATTCCTGGCCAATATGAGCCACGAATTGCGTACTCCCCTTAATGCCATCCTCGGTTTTTCCCAACTGATGAAACGGGATTCATCCCTTAATCAAAAGCACCAGAAAAACCTGGGAATTATCAATCGCTCTGGTGAGCATTTGCTGGCATTGCTCAACGATATCCTGGAAATGTCCAAAATCGAGGCTGGTCAGAGTCAAGTCGAGCAAAATAGCTTCGACTTGTATAATATGCTGGAGTCTTTAGAAGATATGTTACAGCTCAAAGCTGAATCTAAGGATTTAGAACTAAGCTTTGAGCTTGCTCCAGATGTGCCCCAATATGTACAAACTGACGAGAGTAAACTGCGGCAAGTTTTGATTAACCTACTCGGCAATGCTCTGAAATTTACCCAAGAAGGTCACGTTATGCTGCGAGTAGCTTGTTTAGAGGAAAAATTACTGTTTGAAGTTAAGGACACCGGTTCTGGTATTGCCACAACCGAAATGGATACCTTGTTTGATCCCTTTGTGCAAACCGAAACAGGTCGAAAATCACAGGAAGGAACCGGCTTAGGTTTACCCATTAGCCGTAAATTTGTACAAATGATGGGAGGGAATATCTCCGTCAGCAGTGCTTTGGGACAGGGAACGACTTTTAAGTTTGATGTGCCGATAACTCTGGCTAAGGCTAGTGATATTCCAACCCAAGCATCAACTAAGCAAGTAATTTGCCTTGCACCATCCCAACCTAGATATCGCATTCTCGTAGTTGATGACCGGTGGGAAAACCGCCAAGTAGTGAGTAATTTATTGACAACTGTGGGATTTGAGGTGAACGAAGCTGAAAATGGTCAAGCAGCTGTTGCTTTATGGAAAAGTTGGCAACCCCACTTAATTTGGATGGATATGCGGATGCCAGTAATCGATGGGTATGAAGCTACTAAGCAGATCAAAGCCACAACCCAAGGTCAAGCTACAGTAATTATTGCCTTGACTGCCAGTGCCTTTGAGGAGGAGCGAGCTAATATTCTAGCAGTAGGCTGCGATGATTTTGTGTGCAAACCCTTCCAGGAAGCGGTACTGTTGAACAAGATGGCTGAGCATTTAGGGGTGCTTTATCTTTATGAAGAACCAATCAAAACTACTTCACTTCAGAAGTCATCTCCCCAAGAGTTACTGACACCAGAAGTTTTGGCCTTTATGCCTACTGCATGGATAGCACAGCTACATCAGGCAGCAACCCAGCTCAATGATACACTGGTTTTCCGGCTGCTGGAACAAATCCCCGAAACCCATACCTCTCTAGCGGAAACCCTAGCAGATTTAGCTGGGCAACTCCGTTTTGATCTGATCATCGAATTCACTCAACCAATGAGGGAATTAAGTAATGAGTAAGGCATATTTTTGTTCTCCTCTAAGGTTTGTACTTCTTGCCACAATCGCTCTTCTTCTAACTCTGGCAGAGCAATAAACCAGTCGATTAAGCGAAACAACTCAACTATATTCTCTCTACTAAATCCACGTTCGTACAAACTCTTAATCAAGGATAGTTTGTTTGCGTATCCAATAGCCGCATCCTTGTTGGCAATTTGTGCTATTCGGTGTGCCTGTACGATCGCGGCTAATGGATTGGGGTCTTGTGCTAGTTCTTCCATATCACAGTCTAGCAGCTTGACCACGGGAAATTTTAGTAGAGCCCCACAACCCCACAGTTTATGCTTATACTTACTTGGACGCCAACCCTTTTCCTCATCACCGAGTATTGCTAAACTGACCAGAGAGATTTTAGATTTTAGATTTTAGATTTTAGGATTAATTTTAAGGGAATCTGACTTTAAATGAGCAAAATTAGGTAATTTACTGGCATTTGCTGTGATGCATGTGTTATATTATGAATAATGGAGTAGGTGTGCGCCTATAGGAAATGATGAACGATGAATGATGAATAATATCAAGGAAAGGATAAACAGTTGTAATTACCTCCCACCTTGCAACCTTCTTTCTTCCCTCCTGCCTCGGAGCCTCCTGCCCTGGAGCCTTATTACCACCAAATATTCTACCGAACTTGATATAACCCCATGTAATGGAGCTACGGGATGGAAATCAGGATGCCCATCCTTATTTCATTTCTCAATTCCCAATTACAAAGTCCAACAAATAGTGAGCCATTTCCAACTTACTACAAGGAGCAATCTGTTGCTGGCGTCCTTGAGCATCAAGAAAAATAGCTTGATTGGTATCGCTGCCAAAACCACTTCCTGGTTGATCAATGGGATTAGCTGCGATCGCATCCAACTGCTTCCGTTTTAACTTCTCCCAAGCTGGTGTTAAAATATCTCCTGTTTGAGCCGCAAAGCCAATTAGACGCTGATGTGGCTGTTTCCGATTGCCTAATTCTACTAAGATATCTGGTACTGCTTCTAGGGTCAGGGCAGAAGGAAGCGACTGTTTAGGTAATTTCTCTGAGGCGTATTCGGCAGGCTTGACATCTGCTACTGCTGCTGCCATGATAGTAAGATCAGCATCTGAAAAAGACGAAAGCATCTCTTGCTGCATTTCGGCAGCACTTACCACTGGTATGGTCTGAATACCCAGAGGTGCTTCCCAGGTTGCTGGTCCGTGTACCAAAGTCACCTTTGCTCCCCGATACTTAGCGGCTTGCGCTAAAGCTAGTCCCATTTTACCAGTGGAGGGATTACCAATAAAGCGTACTGGGTCTAGGTGTTCTCTAGTACTGCCGGTGCTGATTAATACTTTCTTACCAAGTAAGTCCCGTTTGCCTTTACTGTGTAACAGAGATGACACTCCTGCCAGAATCTCTACTGGTTCTGCCATACGTCCAACACCAACTCGGTCACAGGCTAACAGTCCCGTACCTAACCCCACACTATGATACCGAGCATCCTGCACCAGTTGCTGCCAATTCCTTTGTACTGAGGACGCTTCCCACATTTCGGTATTCATGGCTGGTGCTAGCAGGACCGGACAACGAGAAGCTAACACTGTATTAGTGAGTAAGTTATCCGCTAAGCCATGAGCTAACTTACCCAAAGTATTAGCAGTTAGGGGAGCAATAACCAATAATTCAGCCCATTCCCCCAATTCTATATGTACTGGACGCTGATGGCTTGGTTTCCAAAAAACCTCATCCGTATAAGCTGGATGGCGGGAAAGGGTAGTTAAGGTTAGGGGAGTGATAAATTCTTGAGCTGCTTGGGTAAGAATTCCCCTAACCTGCACCCCAGCCTTAAAGAGGGTGGAAACAACCTCACAAACCTTATAGGCAGCAATACCTCCGCCTACACCAATCAGAACCCGTCTAGCGTCACTCACAGCAAGTAACAGCAAAGGGACTTAGTTTTTGGTTGTTGGTTATTGTTTTTTTGACAAACAACCAACATCAACTTAAGCTTCATCATAAGCTTCTAAATCTAATAAATAGAGGTAGGGTTCTGCCAATTCGGGGCGCTGAAACGCCAGTGCCCGCAGCAGATGCCAATCATCTAGCCCTTCAAAAGCATTAGTATAATCATCCTGCTCCAGACGCACAGCTAGCTCTGCAACGTCTGTTGCTGTAAGAGCAGACAAATCACGCTCTCGAATAGTCAAAGTTACCATTGCTCACGCCTCCCTATGATTAGCATCCTTGTTAAGCGCTGCATTGTTCAGACAGCCACTCCTTATATTATCGTCATAGCAGGCGTGATAGTGGAGCAAACAATAAGAAGTGTTAAGTGAATTTACGGTAAATGACCCTAGTATTTGATCAATTTTCAATTTTCAATTTTCAATTCTCCATTTCAAGTGTTCAACAAAATAAAGTCCCGAATCACGATCAAGGCTTCTGGTATCACTTCATGGCCCATATCAAATTCTTTGTACTGCATTGGGGCTCCTAGACCCATTAAATAATCCCGTAAATCTTGAGTCACGCTCAAGGGGACAACGGTATCTTGTCTACCATGAACAATGAGGACAGAAGGCAAGGGAGGTTCGACTTTTTCGGGTGTGCGATGCAGATAACCGCTCAGGGAGATGATACCTGCTAACTCTAAATTTAACCCTACGTCTAAAGCCATTGCCCCACCTTGAGAAAAGCCCATCAAAATGGTAGATGAGAGGGGTATGCCCGTAGTAGCTTTCAAAGAATTGAGCCAGTCGGTCAATTGGACTTGGCTTTCTGCCACTCCGTAATAATCTTCTTTTTGCAAGTCATACCACATTTTGCCACCCCAAATATGAGGGTGACGAAAGGGAGCATCGGGTAGGAGAAACTGGTAATTGGGAAGATCTAAGGCTGCTACCAAAGATTCTAAGCTTTGAGCATTGGCACCCCAACCATGTAAAACCACAATCAACCCAGCAGGCTCCTCACCCGTTGTCGATGGAATTGAAATAGTGTCGAGAGACAGGGCCCTACTCCTGTAGAATGCAACTTACTAATCAGCGACATTTGTCTAGCTGTCATTCTCCTAGGATAATGTGACAATCACCAAAATAAGTCATTAATTATGAAGATTGTTAAAACAATCTTGGTTAAGGATGATGTAGCGCTAACAATAGTAGCTGTCGTCAGCGTTCTTCAACCCGGCGTTGACCGGATATTGCTAGCAATGCTTCTGTCTAGGGAACAGGAGCCTCTTCAAGGCTGCGCCAACAGGAGTTCAGAATTTCTTAAGGAAAGCTGGTCATTTTGGACTAATTGCTCGCTAAGGGGTTCTGGTTGAGAGACTAAAGGAACTGGCTTTAGCAGTGTCTGATGGAAGTCTATTCTAATTTGAGGATTGAGGTATCGCTGCTGTAGGATCTGCCATTCTTGCCATGATTTGTAGCGAGTTTCGGTCAATTGTGCTGCCAGAGTGGGCATCTTCCCACTTAAATTGGATTTTAGGGTATCTGTGAGAAATGCTGCCAACACAAAACTATCTTGAATTTCTCCGACAATCCTCTGAATGGCTTTGATATCTTTAACATAATCTTTATAGGTAGAGCCGTAGAAGTCAGTAAATAACTCCATCTGATAGCGCAATCCCTTGGCTTGCTTGCGTAGGTGATGAAGGCTCTCTCCATGGGTATCTAGTAGATGTGCTACTATTTCGGAATTCAAATCGCTAGGGATATCTATCTTTCCGGCTTCGAGTTTGACTCCTACCAGCCAAGCAGGGTGTAGCAACAGTTTACTCACCAAAGGTAACAACAAATCTGGCAGGATATCTTCAATTGCCCCTTCAGCCAGTAATCTGTAATGAGGCTGCTTGAGCCAGTTTTGCAAGGCTTGCTTGAGTGAGTTATAGTTTGAGTGCTTGAGAGTTGTTTGAACCTCCTCTAGTGACTTGTGACGCCGTTTCTTCAGAGTTGCTAAAACTTTCTTGAGAAGATCTTGTTCTGGGATTGGTAATCCTGGGAGGTACTGATTTTTGAGAGTGTCTTGGAGAACATCTAGATCCCTGAGTTCTCCTAGTCTGCGGGCAACTGTAGCAATTTTCTTTTCTTGAGCAGCCTTTGGCAGTAAGATGGCCTCCTCAAAGCCGGTAACCGCTGTACGCAAACGCCGCATCCCTACACGCATTTGGTGTAATTCTTCTGGATCTTTATCTTTGAGAACCTCGATTTCGTGCTTCAGAATTTTCTGGAAGTGTTTTTCAACCGCCAGGTATCCCCAATGACCAAAGGTTTTTGGGTCGAGTATTTTTTTGTTAGACATGGTTATCTACCAAAGTAAATAATTATACCATAATAGTAAGTTGTTGAGTGTTAACTGCTAACTGTTATCAAGTCTTCCAACGGAAGTGATAGTTTGCTATAGACTAGATAGGAATTAAGATTAAAAAGCTTCAATGGATTGCATTCAACTTAGCGGGATTCGTTGCTACGGTTACACCGGCTACTTGCCAGAAGAGCAGGTGCTAGGACAGTGGTTTGAAGTAGATCTGACGATTTGGCGGGATTTGTCAGCACCAGGAGAAAGTGATAACATTGCCGATACTCTTGACTATCGCAGTGCCATTGAGACAGTCAAGCAGTTGGTGAAGAACTCAAAATATGCTTTGATCGAAAAATTAGCCACTGTGATCGCTAATGCCATCTTGAAGTTAGAGGGGGTACAACAAGTTCAGGTACGGCTAAGCAAACCTGCTGCTCCTATTCCTGATTTTGGTGGCAACATCACTATTGATATCACTAGATCTAATTTGGCTTGAAAATTGGGAATTGGGAATTGGGAATTGGGAATTGGGGGAGAAGATAGGGGGGTTTTGCCTAGGGAAGATGGCTGGCCTAACAGTCTATGATGTCTTTGATAACATTTCTGATATCGTCGTCAGCAGGACGTTATTCCCAATTCTTCGTGCAATTGCTAGATGAATTCAGGTAGGCTATGTTTCCCGCGATCGCTACTCCGGTGGCATTGCCCGGGGTATTGTAACTACCGAGCTAATTAAGATAAAGTAAAACTAGTACTCAGGCAAGAGTTGAGGTTGGCTATGGTTTCCATTAACTACAAACCAATACTCGAACAGGTCGATTCTCTGCATTCACAAAGTATCTGTGCCAGAGAATCGCCCAGGGAAACACTGCCGACGATGTACGATTTGCCCAGTGAGTATCCAGAGGAGCCCGGTTTGCCCGATCAATTTCATGATCTGCAACCACAATTGCTCAGTCGCAGCCTCGAGTTGAGCAATTACGAAAGTGAAAATTGTTTTAGTGCTTCTGACCTTAACCTCTACTATGATGTCAAGCACCCTCTGTGGCACAAGCGTCCCGATTGGTTTCTGGCGCTCAATGTACCTCACCTGTATGAGGGTAAAGACATGCGGCGGAGTTATGTGGTGTGGCAGGAAGGCCAAAATCCGAATGTGGTAATCGAATTTTTGTCTCCAGGTACGGAAGTCGAAGATTTGGGACGCTTTTATGAGGAAACTACCAAGGTAGCTAAGGCAGCTAAGGCAAAAAAAACTCAAAACAAGCCTCCTAGCAAGTTAGAGGTGTACGAGAAATATTTGCAGGTTCCTCACTACATTGTCTATAGCCGCTACACTCGAAAGATGCGCTATTTCAAGCTAGAGGGAGGAGAATATCAGGAACAATCGATTAACCCAGAAAACCCAATGGTTTGGTTAGCAGATTTAGAGATTGGTTTGGGAATTTGGGAGGGAGTATTTGAAGATGTCCCTGGTTATTGGTTACGCTGGTGCGATGGAGCTGGTAACTGGCTGTTAACTGATACAGAGCAATCGGAGCAACGGTTAGAGCAATCGGAGCAACGGTTAGAGCAGGAGCGTGCTGCTAAAGAGCAGGAGCGTGCTGCTAAAGAGCAAGCCGAGGCTAAATTAATGCAAGCTGCCCGAAACCTACTGGAAAAAGGAATGGAAATTGAGGAGGTTGCTCAAATATTGGGGTTATCACAAGCGCAGTTAAAAGCTCTCCAATCGCGACAATAAGTAGGTTGGTTTTAATATTTGTCGTTGGGTCAAGGTAGAATCTAAGGAGCCCGGAAGTAGGGGCGTATTGCATACGCCCAATGCTGTCCCTAGTTCAGAAGTGAGGAAGTCTCTCTTCTGAGTAGAAAAACTGACGGGGTGACAATAATAGCTGAACCTCCTGTATATCAAGGCTTTCAGCAAGCACCGATAGCCGAAAAAATAGGCGTATTTTTCTCATGATCGGGTTTTTCTAACCGATGAAGCCTCCCCAAAGC
>JAAHGR010000347.1 GCA_010672425.1 Symploca sp. SIO2E6 | reverse complement strand
GGGGAAAGTTTTTTACTTTCGGGTGGGGACAAGACAAGGTGGACAAGGTGGACAAGAAGACTCATGAGGAAAACCGTATAAATTATTGTTCGGTTCTTAAAAATCCCAGATGCAACATTCATCCCAGTTTTTCGTTAAACATCAACATATGTCTACTTTCCCTCCTTGTCCTCCTTGTCTCTTATTGACCGGAATATTAAAAACCTACCCTTGTGAGCCCCAGCTCCCCCACTCCCAACACTTCTAAAAAAATTCTTCAAGAGGGCTTGCCAAAAAAAAATTTTATTGCTACGATTAGTAACTGTGTCAAAGATTGACTTGAACAATCCTCAGTAGCTCAGCGGTAGAGCGGTCGGCTGTTAACCGATTGGTCGTAAGTTCGAATCTTACCTGGGGAGTTAGAGACTCCTGAATGAAATAACATTACTCTTACTCGATTGCATTCTTTTTTGGTTGCGTTTGCCAGGATTGTTTGTTATTATTCTATAATGGGGAAAGGTGTGCGCCTATATATAAAGGTTTCTTCTTCTGCCCACTTTAACTTGTGCCACAGGCACCGAAGCCTGTTCCACGGGAACAAACTTAACACTTAGCTTGTGCCACAGGCTAGAAGCCTGTTCCACAGGAAAACCTAGCATATGGCAAGTAATTGGTTGCGGATTAGTCATAAGGAAGATGAAATTGAACTGTCCTGGTAACGGGGACAAAGTAATCCCCGCTTCGCACCACCGGTAGTTTTTACTCATCCTTTTAATCAGCAGGCATTGGTGGATTTGCGCTGGTATTTGGAGGACTATCTGCGTTTTCCCTATGGGTTAGAGCCGGAGCATATTCCTGGTTTCATTAGGTTAGCAGGAATGGAAATCGAATTATCAGAAATTGTAGGACGTAAGGCAGATTTACGAGCGGCGGCTGAGTTAAGCCCTTATTTTCGGCAAGAAGTTTTAGACTCGGCAGTGGTGCAGTATGACCAAAATTGATGATACAACTAAACAATTACCGATTGAGATTCCTAGATCAGAACTAGTACAATTTTGCCAGCGGCACTATATCCGCAAGTTGTCTTTATTCGGTTCGGTGTTAAGGGATGACTTTACACCAGAGAGTGACATTGATTTTTTAGTGGAGTTTGAACCCGGTAAAATTCCGGGTTTCTTTAAGATAGTCAGTATGGAAATGGAGCTTGCAGAATTGTTTGAGGGGAGAAAGATTGATTTAAGAACTCCTGAAGAGTTAAGTATTTATTTTCGAGACAGAGTAATGGCTGAGGCAGTAGTACAGTATGACGGCAATTGATGATTTAACTCGCTTGCACCATATGCAGGATGCAGCAAGGGAGGCTCTGGGTTTTGTGTCGGGAAAAACTAGAGAGGATTTAGCTAATGAGAGGATGTTGGTGTTGGCAGTTGTTAAAGATTTAGAAATTATTGGCGAAGCAGCGGGGAGAATTTCAGCGGAATGTAGGGCTCGACATCCTGGAATTCCTTGGGCTGTTATGATTGGGATGCGGAATCGTTTAACTCATGCTTATTTTGCCATCGATTTAGATATTGTCTGGGATACGGTCACGAATAATTTAGCACCACTGGTTGAGCAGTTGGAAGGGGTTATTCAGAGGGAAAGTTAATTAGGGCTGGCGGCATGAGGGTAGAAGCTATAAGGGGTAGTTTGTCAGTATAATGGTAGAAGAGCTTCATTATTAAGCAGAAAAAACTATGACCCTACAATTGATGAGTATGCAGAGTTCATTCCGTCTAAATGCGAGGGATCTAGACCAAAATTTTCTAGAGTCGCTCAAAACTCTGTTTCAGGATAAAGAAATAGAGATTATCGTCTATGATGTCGATGAAACAGCCCATCTCTCCCAGTCGGAAGCAAATCGGCAACGATTACTTCAAGCCATAAAAAATGTTGAAAATGGGACTAATCTGATTGAAGTCAATCTTGAGCATCTTGAATGAGTCGGCGTATTGCATTTTTCAAAACCGAATAGTATTAAGCTTAAAGAGACAGTGAAGTTTAAAGTTGGAATTGGAGGCAATAAGTATGGCAAGTATTACATTACGCTCTCACGTTGGGACGGATGGAATTTTACGGTTAGATTTACCAGTTGGGTTAACGGATGCTGAGTTAGAAGTCACGGTTACATTTAAGACATTGCCACCTCCGGAAGAAGGGCAACTCCCCCAAGGTAAAGGTTGGAGTCCTGGTTTTTTCGAGGAAACGTTTGGAGCTTTTAAAGATAACCCTTTAATTATTGATTCTGAAGGTATTTTTGATGACGAGGAAGATGTGGCATGAGGTATTTGCTAGATACGAATGTTTGCATAAAATTTCTAAATGGGAGGCCAGAACAGCTAAGACAACGATTTTTAAGAACTGACCGTCAGGATATCGCAGTTTGTTCGGTTGTTAAAGCTGAATTATTTTATGGAGCAATGAGAAGTAATGATCCAACTTCAGCTTGGGCAATACAAAGACAGTTTTTAGAAGCGTTTGTTTCTTTGCCTCTTGATGATTTGGCAGCTTTGATTGCTGGACGGGTTCGTGCTCAATTAGCTAATGTAGGAACACCTATCGGAATTCATGATTTATTAATTGCTTCGATTGCATTGGCCAATGATCTTATTTTAGTAACGCATAATACGAGAGAATTTGAGCGAGTGGAGGGTTTGGAAATTGAAGATTGGGAACTGGGATAAATCAAGATTGCCTTATTTTCGGCAAGAAGTTTTAGACTTAGCAGTGGTGCAGTATGACAGCAATTGATGATTTAACTCGCTTGCTGGGGTAAAGTCTTCTCGGTAAATGGGGATTGGTGGGCAAAAAGAGGTAATTTATCAGTATAATGGCTGAAGAGCTTCAATTTGCCCACCCTACAAGATTTGCGATCGTACTAGCTTTCTAAATTGCTACACATAGGCATAGGATATAGCTTAAGCGAGGTTATAATCATAGTCTCCGCCAAAAAGCTTGCCTCCATTATCCCTTTCAGCAACAAGGCTTACTGTTCCTAACTGGCGATTTTCAGATACTCTGTAAGTAACTGTCAAAGTACCAGCTTTTGTTCTGTACCTTAATGGGCTAGAAGTGTTCACCTGAATATTACAAGGATTCTGAGCAATTGCTTGTAGTGGTACTAAACCTTCTGCTCTTGAAACATCACTAACATTCCATTTTTTTGCTGCTGCAGAAATACCCATAATGACGGGAGCTTCGATCATAGGAACGGCCATAGAGCTTCCTGTGTAGCAAGGTGCACATACATGAATCCCATCATCTTTCTCAGCACCGTAAACAATAATGGTAGTCCCTGAAACGTTAGCTATATAGACAGGCGTTACAAAATTAGTGAATCCAGCTTGAGATAGAACCATCTGAATGTTTTTCACATTTGACTTATCTGCATTTCTTAGACTGTTAACCCAACCTGGATAGTTTTCAGCAATTTTCTTAAAACCAGATACTATAAGAAAATCCAACAGAAGAATAGCAATTTTTTTAGTTGCCGGTCGCCACAAACCACAACCAGCAATTACTGATGGGATAGCTGCACTAGTCAAACTGACACAACCATACTTAATAATATCTCTACGTTTCATTGCAATATAAAACCCTCCATAGGGGAATATTACTGCAAATTACGGTAAATGTCAACCTCTTATAACTCCCCATCAGAGTCTCTTTTTATAAATCCAATTCGGCGTAAGCTGTTATGCATTTAAATGGCGGAATTGTTCTTTCGGCATTGTTATTGTCTTTTATAATAAGCTCATTTACAGAACTCCCTTCAGCCACAAAAGCAATGCGTAGTTCAGACATTGGGCACAGATCCTAGGTGTCCCATGAGCCACAAACGAGACAGGGGATATTGCTCATTGAGTTTCATTAGCTCAGGAGTTAACGTCAAACGATGCATAACAGTTTGACCATTACTATTGCGTTCAGATCGTACTTTGAGGTTGAATAGCATACCTCATATAACTGAGAAGCGCTATAATACAGTCCAACTGTTCACAGCTGATGAGTATGCAGAGTTCATTCCGTCTAAATGCGAGGGATCTAGACCAAAATTTTCTAGAGTCGCTCAAAACTCTATTTCAGGATAAAGAAATAGAGATTATCGTCTATGATGTCGATGAAACAGCCTATCTCTCTAAGTCGGAAGCAAATCGGCAACGATTACTTCAAGCCATAAAAAACGTTGAAAATGGGACGCATCTGATTGAAGTTAATCTTGAGGACATTGAATGAGTCGGCGTATTGCATTTGAAGCCTCTGCATTTGAGGATTTTAGCGAATGGGCAAGTCTGAATAAAAAGATTCACAAAAAAATCATCACCCTCATTAAAGATATCAACCGAACGCCATTTTTAGGCTTGGGCAAACCGGAAGCCCTAAAACATGAGTACAGCGGTTATTGGTCTCGACGCATCAATGATGAACACCGCCTAATTTACAAAGTAACAGATACAGACATTATTATCATTGCTTGTAAATATCACTACAGGTAGGGGCGCACCGACGTGCGCCCTTAAGGCGATTTGTAATTATCTCCAGCTAACACCTAATACCAGATCCGGTTACAATGGAGCCGCTTTGGTAAACCGCGACAACCCTGTAGAGACGTTGCATGCAACGTCTCTACAGGGTGAGATATAGCGGGTATATCGATACCGGATTTGGTATAACACCTAACACCTAAGATGAAACCACTCCAATTTCTCATCGGACTGTGCCTCGGAATCCTCATCCTGGCGATTCCCTTCTCTCAATTCCAACCCTCTCCCGTAGAATCCCTACAAACTCTAGCAGTACAACTCGATGGACGGAAAAAACCCTTAGATACTGTAGCCAGGGAAACAGTAGCCCAAATTCACGGTCGTCTGGACTACCAAACCAATGATGGAAATAAGCTAGACTACCTGTCAACCTACCTTTCCCTCTGGTTCAACGATCGCGACTGGAACGAAGAACCCTTTATCCTGTTCAGTTACCGTCCCCTCAAAGAGCAAATTGGTCTAGAAAGCGATCGCAAATATTTTACCTTTGCTGAAGTGATCACCTCAGATTTGGGTTCAGTTGTCCTTAGTGCCAGACAGAAGCAAGCCAATGACCTAGATTTGAGTCGGGATGAGCGGGAAGCTTTGACCATTGAGGAACGATTAGGGTTAATGTTAGATACAGTAGGACTCAATAGTCTACCCCTAGTTCCCCATCCCGATGAACAAAAGGGTACTTGGGTTAGTATCCCCCAAACTGGACAATACTACGAACCAGAAGTGGAGCAAACCCTACTGAGTAACTACGAAACCCTCAACAACCACTTCGATGACATCTCCCTTGTCGGAGAAATTGGTCAACAACTACAAACAGAATTACGCCACCTCAGTCCCCAAATTTATCCCAGCTTCGAGACTCTACAACGGGAAGTTCGTTTCTACAACATACACCCCTTTGGCAAAGCTTGGGTTTTATACGCGATCGCTTTTTGTCTGATGCTGATTGTCCTCCTCTTCCCCGCCTTTGATTTCTACTGGGGAGCAATCGGCATCTTTACTAGTGGTTTACTCATCCAAGGATACGGCTTTATTGAAAGGATGCAGATTGCTGGACGACCCCCAGTAACCAATATGTATGAATCAGTCATCTGGGTAGGCTTTGGCATTGCCGCGATCGCACTACTATTTGAAGGTATTTACCGTGCCAAATATTACCTACTCGCTGCTGCGCCTTTATCTGTCATCTGTCTGTTGCTAGCAGATAGCCTGCCAGCGGTTCTCGACCCTAGTATTAAACCATTAGTACCGGTGTTGCGAGATAATTTTTGGTTGAGTATTCATGTGCCTACCATTACCCTCAGTTACGCTAGTTTCTCTCTAGCTATGAGTTTAAGCCACATTATCCTCAGCAACTATTTATTTACTCCCCAGGCCAAAGAACGAATTCGCTCTTTAGCCAAGTGGAATTATGGCATCCTCCAAGTGGGAGTCCTACTATTAAGTACCGGAGTAATTCTCGGAGGAATTTGGGCTCATTTTTCCTGGGGACGGTTTTGGGGTTGGGACCCGAAAGAAACCTGGGCTTTAATTGCCCTCATGTGTTACGTAATACCCCTCCACGGTCGTTTAGTTGGTTGGCTAGGAGATTTTGGTTTAGCTGTTACCAGTGTTGTCAGTTTTAATGCAGTATTAATGGCTTGGTATGGAGTCAATTTCGTTTTGGGGACAGGACTGCACAGTTACGGTTTTAGTACAGGAGGTTCTGAGTTAATTGTCGGCTCTCTTGTTGGTTTAGATTTAATGTTTGTTGTAGTGAGTGCTATGCGTTATCGGGGAATAGGGAATAGGCAACAGGAAACGGGGAATGGACAACAGGCAACAGTGGAATATCCTAACCCAAACTTGTAATGCTATATCACCTATACAGCGCTTTGCGCTGTAATGAAGTACACTTTTCTGGAAGTCCCCCTTATTAAGGGGGATTTAGGGGGATCAACACTGTACCGCATAGCAGAGCAAACTGCTGTATATCTAGCCCCAGGGAGGTTGGGCGAAGCATTTGGATTGGTATATGCTGGGTCTATGCGTATAAATTATCGCCCAAATGCTTCGCCCCTACAGGGTAATAATTTACTTGTTGGGATTATCGGAAGTGCAGCTAAAACTCTACTACCTTGTCTATAGCCGCTACACTAGAAAGTTGCGCTATTTCAAGCTAGAGAGAGGACAATATCAGGAACAGTCCCTTAACCCAGAAAACCCAATTGCTTGGTTAGCAGATTTAGAGATTGGCTTGGGAATTTGGGAGGGAGTATTCCAAAATGTCCCTGGTTATTGGCTACGCTGGTGCGATAGAGCTGGTAACTGGTTATTAACTGATATAGAGAAATTGGAGCAACGGTTAGAGCAATCAGAGCAACGGTTAGAGCAGAAGCGTGCGGCGAAGAAACGGGAGCGTGCTGTCAAGGAACAAGCAGATGCTAAATTAATGCAAGCTGCCCGAAATCTACTAGAAATAGGAATGGAAATTGAGGAGGTTGATCGAATAGTGGGGTTATCGGAAGTGCAGTTAAAAGATCTCCAATTGTGACGTTAATATCATACCACATTTTCTTCATCAGTTATGAGTAGAACAGGCATCTTGCCTGTCATCCAAAACATACAAGCATCAGTTATGAGTGGAACAGGCATCCTGCCTGTGATCTGAAAATATACCTTTCCTTGTTCAAAGATATTAAGTGATTAAATCAATTCTGGGAGATAAACGGGTTGCAGTCGTTATACCGCCTTGGATTCAAATGATGAGGCTCATAGCTCAAGTCAGTTAAAACGGACTGAAAATGGATAATTATGTCCTAATAATTTTACATTAACCTGTTGTAATTTCTGGTAAAATGAGCTATGGTATCGCGCTAACCCACCCCTAGCCCCTCCCAGGAGGGGAACCGGAACCGGAATTTTCCTTTACTAGGCTACCCTTACTGGGCTCCCCCTCCTGGGAGGGGGTTGGGGGGTGGGTTAGCGCCTTTTACCGGAGGAGTTATGCGATCGCAATTATCTCAATTAATCGGTAAAGCAAGCTCTACCTAACCTATAAATCTTACTTTCAAACTCTTGGTAGCAGATGATGTTTGCGCAGCTACAAGTTCTCCAGCAGCCACATGAATCTAGAGTATTGCTCCACATTCATACCTATTGCCCGCCACTGTTCGATGTTGTCATCATCGTTAGTATGGATTGTCAGACTGGGCAAATGCTTTAAAGGCGATACATCTGTTACCTGGATTTTGTTCAAAAACAATACTTTGAGCTGTGTGAGTCCACTCAAGGGGAAGACATCTGTTACCTGGGTTCTGGACAAATCCAATTGTTGAAGCTGTGTAAGTCCACTCAAAGGGGAGATATCTGTTACCTGGTTTCTGGACAAATCCAATTGTTGAAGCTGTGTAAGTCCACTCAAAGGGCGAAAACCTAGGGTTCGTGTCACCAGACGCAACCTGCCCTTGAAACCCTTGTGGTGTATAGGTTTGGCTCTATGACTTTTCGGAACCAATTACACCCTTGTGACCCCTTGATTGATAATTTTTCT
>JAAHGR010000346.1 GCA_010672425.1 Symploca sp. SIO2E6 | reverse complement strand
CAATGTGGACTAGAAGTTATTTTTGTGGAACTGCTGGTGATGCATCTACCGAAACAATCAAAAAATATATTGCTAATCAAAAAACAAGATAGACTGCACCTTAAGGTGCTGCGCATTCATCCCACACATAGAAGGAGTGGGCTTTCTGCTTCAATTACTGTAAACTATCACCACTATCATCATCCTGAGCAATCGTGGTTAAGCTGTCAATAGCGTTACCCGTAAAAAGGCTAAGGAAAGTGTCGTAGTTACTGCCATTGGTATCAATAGTAAATACACCAGACGAGGGAGCTGTCCAAGACCACCAGACTGAGTTGAGTTGTCCCGATTGAAAAGGTTCACCTGTCTCGGCTGTGGCATCCACATTCGTACTTGTGGTACTGACTGAAGAACCGCTCAATTGAATGCTATCTACAAAGCTGTCATTAACCGGTGGCATAGCTTTTTCCTCTATAAATTATTAACCAGTTTTTAGCCAATTCTGTTCTGGACAATTTCCAAATCTCAGCTATAGCTAGGTGGCATAATTTAAGTCTATGGGCTAATTACATTAAATGGATGAAAGATCCGGATACTTTAGCAACTCTTCAAGATTTTCAGGTAATCTTTACAGAAATTTCATCAAAGCCGATTTTTTAGGGGACAGCCTGGATATAGTAGGAGAGTGAAGATAGCTTAAACGTGCAACAAACAACAAACAACAAACAACCAACAACCAACAACAAACAACAAACAACAACCAACAACCAACAACCAACAACCAACAACCAACAACCAACAACCAACAACCAACAACCAACAACCAACAACCAACAACCAACAACCAACCAACAAACATTACCGAGCCGCCCTAACTAATAACCATCCTCCCACTCCCAAACCAAAGAAATTAGGTAACCAAGCTGCCATAAAAGGAGAGATTATACCAACTAAACCAAAGCCACCAATAATAAATCCCAACAAATAATAGCTAAAAATTACCACAACACTGATGCCAAAACTCCTGGCTCTACCCACACTTTTAGGAACCGAACCCAGTACTGCTCCGACTAAACCAAACACCAGACAAACAAAGGGGAAAGATATTTTTTGTTGCAAGCGCACCTTGAGCATCAGGAGTTTTTTTTCATCACCCGTGGACTCTAGGATCTCGATCCGTTCTGAAGTTTGGGCAATGTTCATCTCATAAGGATCTCGCTCCTCACTAGCTAAATCCAGGGGAGTTCTGGGAAGTTGCAACTTTTGTTTATCAAAACGTAGAATATCCCGATAGGAGGCATCGGGAGCAATTAGGTAAATCGTACCATTGACAAAATCCCAGGTATTTTGCTCCGAGTTCCAAGTAGCTGATTCCGAGGTAACAATTTGGTTTAGTTGTTCTTGAGACCAATCTAAAACAGTTAAACCTTTCATCCGCTCACCATCGAAGCGGCTAGCGTAGAACAAACGTTTGAGTTCCTGGGTTTTTTCCCCATCAGGTTGGGTGATTTCTTCGTATTCCGGGTAGAAAATGTTCTTTCCCTTAATGGCAGATTTGTTGTCGTCGAGTGCTTGCCTGAGGGTGATGGTTGCTCTGTAGTTAGCTGCTGGCACAACTATTTCGTTGAATAGAAACGTGATACCTGTGACTACTAAGCTTAATACCAAAGCTGGGATAACCAACCGATAGAGAGTAATACCGCAACTGCGCAAAGCAATTAACTCGCTATCGCCACTGAGACGAGAGTAAGTCATCAGAGTTGCTAGCAGTATCGACATGGGGAAGGCATAGGAGACAAATTCTGGCAACTTCAACAGCAGCACTTCCAGAGCCACGGTTATCGGTAGTCCCAATTCCGTGACTTTCCGTACTAATTCAAATACAGTACCAATAGCGACGCCAACGGAGGAAAATGCTCCCACACCAAAGAGAAACGGTGGGATGAGTTCCCCGGCAATGTACCGATCTATAACGGACAAGCCTGGAAAAATTTGTTTGAAGGAGAGCAATTTCCCAAATTTCATTAACGTCTTCGATAAGTTACATGGATGAAGTATAATGATAGACTGTTGTAATGTAACTGAGTTGCATCACATGAGTTATATAGCATTTCCTATGATTGATAAGGTACAAAGTGCTTGGCTTTTGGGAATGGGGAATGGGTAATAGGGAATAGGCTCACTATAATTGGATGTACCTTACAGATGCGAGAACTGCTATAAGATAGTTAGGTGATCTACCATTTCATGAATTTTGAACGGGACGAAAAAGATGATCTGCGGTCAGAATATGATTTGCAGAGTCTACGAGTCAGAAAGTTAGGCCCTGGACGAAAGAGCTTTGGTGCAACTGTGCGCTTAGAGCCTGATGTTGCAGAAATTTTCCCTAATGCTGAGGCAGTTAACGAAGCTCTACGGTTTCTCATCAGGATTACGCAAGAGAATTAAGCTCTTGCTCCAGGAGTACAGCTTAGCACTTCGTTAGAGCAAATCGACGAGTGAGCCAGTATCTCAGTTTAATATAAAAAAAATGAGTAATCCCAATCTATTGACAAATCGTTATCGTATTATTCAACAATTAGGCAGTGGAGGATTTGGTGATACATTTCTTGCTGAAGATACCCATTTACCATCAAGTCGCACTTGTGTGATTAAACGACTGCGACCCATGAATAATAATCTACAGGTATATCAAATCGTTAAAGAACGTTTTCAAAGAGAAGCAGCAATTTTAGAAGATTTGGGGAATAGCCATGGACAAATCCCTACATTGTTTGCTTACTTTGAAGAGCAAGGACAGTTTTATTTGGTTCAAGAATATATTCAGGGAGAAACATTATCCAATTTACTCAAAAGGCAAGGTAAACTAAGGGAAGATGCCGTTCAAAAAATCCTATTAGAATTATTAGAAATATTGGAATATCTTCAAGGTAAACGAATTATACACCGAGATATCAAGCCAGATAATATTATTATTCGCCAATCTGATCAACTGCCTATTTTAATTGACTTTGGTGCAGTGCGAGAAACAATGGGAACAGTGGTGTCTTCCGGAGGCAACTCCACTAATTCCATTGTAATTGGGACGCCAGGATTTATGCCTCCAGAACAGTCAATCGGAAGACCAGTTTTTTCTAGTGATTTATATGCTCTTGGCTTAACGGCAATTTATCTATTAACAGGTAGAGTTCCTCAAGAACTAGAAACTAATCCGCTTGATGGAGAAATTCTATGGCGACAATATGCTTTGAATGTTAGTCCAGCATTGGCAAATGTAATTGACCAATCCATTAAGGCTCAAGCTAATCAACGTTTTGCGACGGCTCAATTAATGAGGCAGGCATTACAAGGGCCTTCAAAGATGGCAACAACTAAACCTTTTTTACCTGCACCTCAAAAACAAAAAGTTGTAACAAATAAACCTGTAGTTACACCTAAATCAAACAATCAAATATTTTATTTGTTTAAAATCACGTTTACTGCTGTCATCATAGCGATGACATTACTAGGTGGTTGGGCTTTCTTTTTTAGGGATCAACAGGAACCTCAAAACATTGTCAGCAAACCAGATCAAACTGAGAAATCAATCACTGAAATTGAATCAGAAAGTCAAAACAATCAAGATGACAAACAAAATAAAATTGAACAACAAGAACAAGATTTAAAAGAAAAAGAGCGCCAACTTCAACAAGCTCAGCAAGAATTAGCAGAAAAAGAGCGTCAACTTGAACAATTTGAAAAACAAACAGTTGAACCTAATAATAATCGACCATCTTCTGGTCAAGAAAACTTAGTTTGGCGCTCTAAAAGTAACTTAACTAGAATTGCCAACTTGAATCAAATTTGCTTTGGTACTACTACAATTAGTTCTGTCAAAACTGTTTTTGGTTATGAGAAAACACCATTGACAGGAACAATTACTATTCCTTCAGCTCAAACAGCAGGTTGTACAAATGGAGATACCTTACAAGGAAATTTTGAACTGTCTGGAAATACAGGTAATTGTGTTGGCACTATTAAAATTACCTGGCAAAATAATAGTAATGCTTTGATTCAATGGAATATAGATAATTTAGGTTCGGCTTGTCCTGCGAGCACAAGAGATTGGTCAATTAATACTTATCCAGTAGAATTTTAATTGTAAATGCTATTTTTATAACTAACTACAACCTATATAGATAAAAGAAGGTAAATATGAGATTATTCGCTTTACTGCTATTATTAACTGGATTGTTTAGTTCTTGTAAGTTATTAAATACAACTCAAAACGATAATCAAGAAATCATCTCTTCTCCAACAGACAATCATCAAGTAACTTCAAGTTCTTTTCAAGACTATATTCGAGAAGATGTAACAACAATTGAGAATATTTTAGAACGAGGAAGTCTTCTAGAGCAAATGCACAACTGGAAAGGAAAAGCTCTTTTTATTAAGGTTAATGAAAATCAAGCAAACTCTCGGTTTGACTATTATTATTACCAGGCTATTTATCAAGATACTAATCAAAATCAGATTCAAGATAGTAGTGATCAAGGTTTTTTTAATCCTGCTTCCACTGTTAAGGTTGGAATTTCTGCTTTGGTTTTAGAACAACTAAATCAACTGAAACTACCCAAAGAAACTGAATATCGTATCTTAGGTAATTCAACCTGGCATTCTTTTAATGAAGATATCAAAAACGTCTTAATTATTTCTGATAATGAAGCTACTAATAGACTGATTCTTTTTCTAGGATTTCAGAATCTTAATTTGAGGATGAGGGGGAAAGGGTTAAACTTTTTCTCGGTTAACCGTTTAATGTTAAATCAAGGTACACTAGTTGATTCTCCAGCTTTTGAGCTTCGTTTTGAACAGACAATTACTCAATCTCCTCCACAAACTGTTTCCCAAGATTTTTCTTGTTTTGAAGTGGGGAATAAGCTGGGCAATTGTGCTAGTGCAACAGATTTAGCGGAAATTTTAATTCGACTGGTTCAACCTACTGTTTATTCACCTGAAGAAAAGTTTAACTTAAGAGAACAAGATCGACTTTGGTTACAAGAGATTATGTCCCAAACTCCTCAACAAGCAGATCTTAATTACGAAAATACATTTTGCCGTTTTTTACATCCATTATCTCAAAAAATAGCTAATAAAACTGGGAAATTGCTCAGTAAGTGTGGAGTTGGTTTATTTTCTCATACTTTCGTAGATACTAGTTTCATTGAAACTGATCAAGGTCAAAAGTATTATATTGTATTTGCAGTAAATCCTCCTCAAAATATATCTAAAAATCAAGCAATAAACTGGATGAATACAGTGAGCCAGTTTGTATTGAATGCATTAAGTAAAACAAATCAACCCACTGGAATGATTTCTTGGAGGCTACTACCTTCAAGTAGAAGTACGCAATTACTGCTGTAAAGTAGATGTAACGCAATCGCTACCCTAAACAGAGTTGAGCAAAATGGAGATAGAGACTCGGCGACTGATTCTTCGAGATTTTCAATTAGAGGACTTGGAGCAACTTGCACCAATACTGGCTGATCCAAGAGTTATGCAATTTTCCACAACTGGAGTTCTTTCGGTTTCAGAAACGCAAGAAAAAATACAAAGCTTTCTCGCTTCTTACCAAAATTATGGTTTTGGTAAATGGGCTACTTTCTCCAAGGATAATAACCAGTTAATTGGTTATTGTGGGATAGCCATTGAGCAAATTGATAATAAAGAGGAAAAAGAGATTGGATATCGACTAGATTCAAAGTTTTGGGGTCAGGGTTTAGCCACTGAAGCAGCAGCAGCAGTGATTCAATATGGATTTAGGCAATTCCAGTTTCCATATATTATTGGCGTGGTTGAATGTAAAAACAAGGCATCCGTTAGAGTTCTTGAAAAGTTAGGTATGCAATATGAAAGGGAGACTATATTCGATGGCATTAAAATGGATGTCTATAAAGTTTATTACTCCTAACTTTTATTTAGCCTATAACGAACCCCAGCCAGAGCCAGACAACTGTTGGCACAAGTAGAACAGCAATCTTTGCCCTTTCCCAAGGCAACTATCATAGAATTGCTAGAGACTACAATGGTATATAAATTTCCCTTATTGAGCCGTCAGGAGATTGCCGAAATGTTAGGATTAGCCGAAAGCATCAAGGACACAAGAGTTTATCAAGAAGGTATCGAGCAAGGGAGAGAGAAAGAAGGACAAGCATTAGTTTTGAAGCTGTTGAGCCGAAAAGTAAGTAAGCTTCCTCCAAAATTGGAGTCCCACATAAAAGCATTACCTTTGGAGAAATTGGAAGAATTAGCTGAGGCACTGTTAGATTTCTCTACTCTGGATGATTTGAGTGCTTGGTTACAGAACAATAATCTAGGATAATAGTGCGATCGCATGAATTGATTGTTTGAATAACAGTGGACAAAGCAGTATTTTTGGTAAAATCAACCAAATTTACTTCTTTTTTCTCAACCTAACACCTAAAACATGAAGCCGCCGAATTCCAGAGAATGGCAACCTATTGAGGATTTACCTCAAAACTGGCAAACAATGGTTAGTTCAGAATTACCACCTCTGGTAACAGTTTGGAATGAACAAGCACAGCGGTTGCGGGAGTCTGGTGCATTTAAATCGTATATGACAAAGATGCGTCGCGAGATCGCGATTGAGACTGGTATTATCGAAAGATTGTACGCGATTGACCGAGGTATTACCCGTATCCTGATCGAGCAAGGCATTGATGAGGCTTTGATTCCTCACGGGGCAACAGATAAACCTGCTAGACAAGTGATTGCCTTGATTCGCTCTCAGGAGGCAGCGGTTGAAGGATTATTTGACTTTGTTGGTGGACAAAGGAAACTCACTAGCTTCTACATTAAACAACTGCATCAAGTTCTCACCGAGCATCAAGCCACAACAGAAGCTTTTGATCCTTTGACGGGAAAAATTAAAGATATACCTATATTACGAGGTGAGTGGAAACGATGGCCTAATAATCCTCTGCGACCAGATGGTATAATTCATGAGTATGCGCCTTCTGAGCAGGTTGCTTCTGAGATGGATAACCTGGTTAGCTGGCATCAGCAGCATCAAGAGAGCCAAGTTGCACCTGAAGTAGAAGCAGCATGGCTGCACTACCGATTCACCCAAATTCATCCTTTTCAAGATGGTAATGGTCGAGTCGCTCGTTGCCTTGCTAGCCTAGTTTTTATCAAGGCTGGCTGGTTTCCGCTGGCATTGACTCGTGATGATCGTTCCGCTTATATTGCTGCTTTGGAACAGGCAGATCATGGCAACCTTGTGAGTTTGATTGATTTATTTGCTAAAAGCCAGAAGCAATCATTTATTCGTAGCCTGGGACTATCAGAACAAGTATTGTCAGAAACCAGACAGGCTCGTAGCATTTTAGCATCAATTACCGAAACCCTAAAACAGCGTCAGCAAGCATCAATTTCCGAAAAATGCCAACAGGCGGAGACCTACGCGAATACGCTCTTTGACTCAGCATATCATCGATTTGATGAACTCTCCCACGAAATTACCCTAGCGATTCAGAACTTGGTGCCCAACGCCAAGGTATATTTAAACAGTGCCTTAGCAACAGATGAGCGATCCTACTATCATCGTTACCCAATTGTCGAGACAGCTAAACAACAGCGTTACTTGCCTAATACTCAAAGCTACAGTAGTTGGATACAACTAGTGATCAAAATGGAATTGCGAACCGAACTGTTACTATCATTCCATGGGTTAGGAAGAGAGTATTTGGGGTTACTAGTTTGTTCTGCTTGTGCTTATCGTAAAGATACTAATAATGAGAGTGAAGGTAGTATTAACGATATTCAACCTTTGTCTGAATCACCCTTTAACTTCCCTTATGCAGATGAGCTCAGTAACCTTGAGGAACGATTTAGTAAGTGGTTGGAAGAAGCAATTGTCAACGGACTGGAATACTGGCGTCAAGCCCTATGATAACTATAGCATTTCCATCTGGGTCATAAACACTCTCATGGTCTGTAAAAGGAACAGGGAATAGGGACTTGTTGCCTATTCCCTCTTTGTTACTTGTTACTTGTTATCCTAAACCCTATTTAGGAGATTTAGGAATCTTAACCCCACGAGCCATGTCCCGGTCCTAGCATAAATACGTTCCGGGATATGGCTCGTGGGGTTAAGATTCCTAAATCTCCTAAATAGGGTTTAGGATAACAA
>JAAHGR010000345.1 GCA_010672425.1 Symploca sp. SIO2E6 | reverse complement strand
TGTAAACTGCATCCGAGATGCACCACCAGTCATTAGTATTACCTTAGGGATAATACCCTCTTGCTCCAGAGTTTTCTTACCTGCCATCACTGCTTCCCGAAAAGAGCCAATCCAACTTTTACCCCCTAGTGCTGCCAAAGGCTGGTTTAAAATCTCCTCCATCACCTCCTGGTTAACTTGGGGAACAAAATAAATCTGTTCATTAATTGACTCAAAACCCCGAGCAAAGGATTGGGGATGGCGGTAGAGTTGTTCATTGGAAAAGTAATCTTCTTTAGCTTTGCGGCAGGCAAGTTGGCAACGGGTTTGATGATAGGGATATTCTGCAAACACTCGTTCTAGTAATTCTTGATCCTCATGGTTAGCCATAGTACGAGCAAAAATTGCCTGATCAATGAGGGAAGCTCCTAGGGTGTTACTGCCAAAATCCATCGGTATTTCAGACAAACTCTTAACTAGGGTAAAATCCGTAGTTGAAGAACCAATATCCACAATCAATACCGAAGATTTGAGTTTATCATAGCCCAGTTTACCAGCTTCCTTGGCTTGCATGAAAGCCGCTCGTGACTCAGGAACCACACTAACTAGGGGAATCCCAGCTTGGTGAGCGAGCTTTTGGTATTCCTGGCGATCGCTTAGAGACCATCCCGAAGGACAACCGATAAAAAATTGACTTACTTCCCCACCTTCGATCTGTTTGTTGCCTTGGAGGAGATGGTAACAGGTGGCGAGAAAATGGTGCAAGGTTTGCCGATAAGTAGCATTATGATCTGGTTTTTGCTTAAAAGCAATTTCCAGTTGAGTCACCCCAACTTGAATTAAGGCTTGTTCCCCTACCAGATAACCCAAATCCGGATGCCAACCTAGGGCAGTAATTTGCACTTTCTTCTGATTAATCTCCAGCATATCCGGTGGTTCGATACTCTCCACCCTCGCTTTAGCCACAGCAGTTTCACCATGTCCCAAATCGAAGCCAATTGTTTCTAAAATTTGCATAGGTGTTATATTCAGGAAGGCAGAGGGCTGTACCCACCCCTAACCCCTCCAAGGAGGGGGACCGGAGGCTCCAAGGGAAGAAAGAAGGTTGCAAGGTAGAAGGTAATTATATCATCTAAAATCTAAAATCTAAAATAATCAAACCGGTTTAATCACTCGACCACGCCGCAACAAGCGATCGCCTTTGAGCAAAGCAGGAGTAATCGTTATATAATCTTTGGCTTGGGGGTCAATACTGGGTTCAAAGTCAAAGTATTGATGATTATTTTGGGCATCATCTGGTTGGTAAGTCTGGGAGTGGATTCCCTGTTCCATTAAAACTTGCGGCACAAGTTTGGTTAATTCCAATGCCATCCGAGGCTTTTCTAGTAGGGAGGCACCTACGAGCCTTTGCAACAGATTCAATAATTCTGGTAACTCTTCGATCCCGCTAGATTCCAGGGATTTTGGGCTTCCTTCCCTAATAGTAACTGCTGAGTCGATCGTATTTAAAGCCTCAGCTAGTTTGTCCAGCAAAACTTGGCTATCTACCTGTACCATCGGTGACTGAGCCGCAGCTGCATCGGAATTTTTATCAGTATTTTTGTCAAGTTGGGAGATAACTTCTAAGCCGATGAGCACAGCTAGGAGTAAAATATCCATCCAAGCGATGGGAGTAGTGGGAGTTAAACCCGCTAAGGAATCCAAGATACCCAGGCAAATCAGTCCCTGTAGCACTTTGAGCACTATAGTTTTGCTGGAAAATCCCCTAACTCGTTGAGAGATTCCCTCAGTATCTAGTTTCGCCTTAACCTCATTCACCCCAGCCAGAGTCCCAATCGACTGACGCACTGCATCCAAAAAAAAGGAAGCCAGACGTATCTGTGCTACACTCAACTCACCAATGTAACTCTTCTCAATCTGATCCAGTCGGCTTTGCACCAGCCTCACCACCTGTTCCGGGTTAGTCGTCTGATCGATTGCTGTCTGAAGTTCACTCCGTTCTTTGCTAAAAAGCGTCAATAATGTTTTCATGTTCGGTGGAATACTTATACTTTGGTGGTAATAAGGCTCCGAGGCAGGAGGCTCCAACCCACCCCTAACCCCTCCCAGGAAAACCCACCCCTAACCCCTCCCAGGAGGGGAACCGGAGGCTCTGAGGGAAGAAAGAAGGTTGCAAGGTAGAAGAGAATTATAACTGTTTATCTGAACTTGATATAAGGCATAAGGCTCTAAATTCCCAATTCCCAATTCCCAATTCCCAATTCCCAATTCCCAATTCCCAATTCCCAATTCCCAATTCCCAATTCTATCTAACACTTAAAATTACGTAAGCGCAGGGCATTAGTAACTACAGAAACTGAGCTCAAAGCCATCGCGGCACCGGCAATTACTGGGTTGAGTAGCCAGCCAAAGAAAGGGTAAAGGATACCGGCAGCGATCGGGATACTGAAGATATTATAAATATAGGCAAAGAAGAGATTTTGGCGAATATTGGCCATTGTAGCCTGACTCAGTTGAATAGCAGTAACAATGCCTTGTAAGTCTCCAGAAATCAGGGTAAGATCACTAGCAGCCATAGCTACATCTGTCCCCGTACCAATGGCAATGCCGACATCCGCTTGGGCTAAAGCTGGGGCATCATTAATACCATCCCCTACCATAGCTACAGTTTTTCCTTCGGCTTGCAGGGATTTGATGGTTGCCGCTTTTTGGTCGGGTCTTACTTCGGCAAAAAACCGCTTAATCCCCAGTGTACTCGCGATCGCTTCTGCTGTGGAGCGATTATCTCCCGTGAGCATGACTACTTCCAATCCCATTCTTTGTAAAGCCTGCACCGCCTCCACTGAAGATGGTTTCACTGCATCGGCGATTCCTACTAACCCTTCAACTTGGCCATCAATGGCAATCCAAGCAGTAGTTTTGGCAGCAGTTTCCCAAGCTTGCCGGTAGGATTGCAGTGATTGGGTAGTAATTCCCAAAGAATCCATCCACCGTTGAGTGCCAATTTGGACAAGGTGTTGCTCCAGAAACCGGGTTTCTCCCGGCGACAACAGGGAAAGATCAGCATTTTCCCCCAATAAACCCGGTTTCTCTCTACAAACCATACCTTGAACCCCCATACCTGCCACAGCTTCAAACTGCTCAACTGCTGGCAGAGGCAGGGGAACTCCCTGGGATTGAGCATATTGTACTATGGCCTCTGCTAAAGGATGTTCGGAACTGTGTTCTACCGCTGCGGCTAATTGCAGGAGTGTAATTTCATTGCTGTTGGCAGTACCTTGAACAGTTACATAGTCAGTAACACTAGGTTTGCCTTGGGTAATCGTGCCGGTTTTATCCAAGACAATCACCTGAATTTGCTGCGCTAGTTCCAAACTCTCCCCACCTTTGATTAAAATACCATTTTCTGCCCCTTTGCCTGTACCAACCATAATGGAAGTCGGAGTGGCTAAACCAAGGGCACAGGGACAAGCGATAATTAAAACACCAACAGTGGTAATCATGGCGAGGGTCAGGTTGCCGGTTGTACTAAACCAGATAACGAAGCTAGAGATCGCGATCGCGATTACCCCTGGTACAAACCATCCCGTTACCCGATCCGCTAATTGCTGAATCGGTGCTTTACTCCCTTGAGCATCTTGCACCAATTTCACAATTTGGGCTAGTACTGTTTCTTTTCCTACCCGTGATGCCTGGAACTTGAAGCTACCAGTCTTATTAATAGTAGCACCGATTACCTCTTCCCCCGCTTGCTTCTTTACTGGAATAGGTTCACCGGTTACCATCGACTCATCCACCGTCGAAGAACCTTCGAGCACTTGTCCATCTACGGGAATTTTTTCCCCAGGACGTACTATAATCAGATCACCAACGATAACTTCTTCTAAAGGAAGGTCAATTTCTTGACCAGCACGAATTACACGAGCCGTCTTGGCCTGTAACCCCATCAATTTGCGAATAGCTTCCGAAGTCTGCCCTTTAGCCCGACTTTCCAGCAGCCGCCCTAACAGAATTAAGGTGATGATCACTACTGCTGGTTCATAGTATACTTCTGGTTGCAGACCTTGAGCTAGGAAAAAGCTAGGGAAAAGGGTAACAAACAAGGAATAGCCATAGGCAGTACCTGTACCTAGTGCCACCAAAGTATTCATATCCGCCGTCTGACGCTGGCAGCCTTTCCAAGCAACGACAAAAAAGGATTTACCACACCAAAACAGTACTGGTGTACTAAGTAATAACTGTACCCAAGAATTATGCAACCATGGGGGGATGAAGGGCAAAGGTAAACCCATCATAGCTGGCATTGACCCTACCACCAACAGGATACTAATCACACCTCCGAAGAGCAGTTTGCGGGTCAAGTCTTGTTGCTCACTTTCCCTGACTGCTTGCTCCTCATCCTCCGTTTGCTGTATTACCTGAGCAGTATATCCTGCATCTGCTACAGCTTGCTGGATTCTGGAGAGATTGGTTTGCTGGGGGTTATACTCAACCGTAGCTTGTTCGAGGGCAAAATTAACATTGCTCTTCATAACACCAGGAACCTGCTCAATTGCTTGCTCGATCTTTGCAGCACAAGAAGCACAACCCATACCCTTCAATCGTAGATGGTTCGTTTCCATGACCAACTCCTGGTGACAATAGTTTGAGGAAGACTACCATTGTTCTAACCTTAGGCTAAAATCTCCCATTGAGTGGAAAGTCTAGGAAATGTTATAAAAGTTTAAAAATTGAGGGAATGAAGTATGGTAGGACTTAGGGCAGAAGGCAGGTGGCAAGGGAGGAGTTAAACTTTTAAGAAACAAGGCAACAGGCAACAGCTCATCTGGCAACAGGGGAGAAAGGAAGGAGGAGAGGAGGGAAGAGATTTGGCCAAAGTTTCTTTCATTTCTAGGGGGCGGTGCGCCTCCCGTGGGGCGGCTTCTAAGAAACAAGGCTCCAAGGCAGAAGGCTCTAAGGAAAGTTGACTTGTTTTTTGGACTGAAGTCCAACTACTACTCATTACAGAATTACAAGGAAACTTATGGTACCAATAGGGGATGAAAACCCAACCCAAGATACTCCCATTGTTACTTATATTCTGATTATTGCCAATATCTTAATTTTCATTTACGAATTAAGTTTGACGGCACCTCAGCTAGAGAAGTTTTTCCAGCTGTTTGCGGTCATTCCTCAGGAATTAACTGGAGAGCTGTTTGCGGTCATTCCTCAGGAATTAACTGGAGATTTTTCTGGCACTGCTATCAATCAACCAGTACCAGAATCTCTGACATTGATTACCTCCCAATTCCTCCATGGTGGGTATGCTCATGTTGGTTTCAACATGTTGTATTTATGGATCTTTGGTAACAATATTGAAGACAAATTGGGTCACGTAAAGTTCTTGATTTTTTATCTTGGTTGTGGGATACTAGCAGCCTTGACTCAATGGATTTTCTCGGTACAATCTCCTATTCCTACTTTAGGTGCTAGTGGCGCGATCGCGGGAGTTATGGGTGCATATATTCTCCGGTTTCCCCAGGCGAGAATTATCACCTTAATTCCCCTAGGCATCTTCTTCTTCACTTTGAGAATACCAGCATTGTTTTTCCTCGGTTTTTGGTTTGTACAGCAAGCATTTAATGGGGTAGCTTCCCTAAGTCCCGCTGCTGGTGCAGCCATGGAAGGTGGTGTCGCCTACTGGGCTCATGCCGGTGGCTTTGTTTTTGGTGCAATCCTCGGTCCCCTGTTAGGATTATTTTCTGAGCGGTTTAGGTGAATTGGGAATTGGGAATTGGGAATGTTGAGATGCGATCGCTTTTTACCTGAAGCAATTAATTACGTGGCACACCTCTAATGCAGGCCGGAAAATATACCACCAGAGTTAAATCGGTATAATCCGTACACCAGAACCATTTTGAATTTTGAATATTGAATTTGTATATTTCCCACTGCTGCCCCAGGGAAATATACAAAAAGTAATATAAACATCAAATAGTAAGAAACATCCGTAAAAACACGGATGACAAAAGGTAGATTTCAGGCCATAAAGGGTTCAACCCCTGGTGTCCAATGCCATCTTTTTTTCTGACTTTACTTCCCAGTTAAAAGGTGTATTCCACCAGGATAATCATAACAGTAAACCAAACTAAAAAGCAAGTACCAGGAGAAAAATGACCCGCGAGTATTTAGCGAAAAATAATTCACCCTCTCGTCGCTCAAAACACAGAAATGAAGCCATGATCCCCAGAAGAAGTTATGGATCTTTCTCTTCTGAGGTGCAAAGAGCGCCAATTGGCAACCATTGGGAGAGTGAGGATGTGTGGCAAATGTTAGATAGTGCGTTCGGTACGAGGGCAACCCCGAAGACATTGGGGGGAAACGTGCAAGCATCGATCCAGTCAGGGAATATGGGGCTCAGTCAGGGGCTATGGCCCGCAGCCAACCTAACGGGAGTACCAATACAAGCGAAGTTAACCATAGGGCAAGAAAGGGACAAGTATGAGCAGGAGGCGGATCAGGTTGCGAAGGAAGTGGTGCCATTGATAAACAAACAATCGGTGGGCAATATTTTACAACAATCAGGGGAAGAGAAGATGCGATCGCCGGTACTGTCAAAAAGTAGATTAGCAAGAAAGGTGCAGGGAAGCATGGGAGTTGTTAGTGGCGCAGCGAGTCCGGAGTTTGAGCGGAGGGTAAATCGAGCCAGGGGTGGAGGAAGACCTTTGGATGCGGCTTTTCGTGCGAAGGTAGAGCCGTTGATGGGGGCAGATTTTAGTGGAGTGAGGGTGCATACGGATGGGGAAGCAGATAGGTTGAGTCGCTCGATTCAGGCGAAGGCGTTTACTTCTGGGCAGGATGTGTTCTTTAGCAACAGGGCGTATGAACCTATGAAACTTGCAGGGCAGGAGATGTTGGCACACGAGTTGACCCATGTTATACAGCAGAAAGGCGGGGATGGGAGGATGCAAGGGTGCCGCAGGGAGAAGGCACATCCAGGAATAAGCAAGGAGAGTCGGTATAAGCGAACAGTAACAAGCCAATCGGGGAATGGCCTGGTACAAAGAATTCCAGAGAACAGGCAAGAGTACAGGGACGTAGCGGCCATAATGAACCAAAGAGATAGTTCCCAACAATCACCAGTAATCCTAGAACTCATTAAAATTTTGAACAGATACTCTAATGTTTACCAGGGAAAAAAACAGGAAGCGTATGAAGAGACAGGAACACAGGTATCAAGATCAGAGAGTCCGCAGTTAGCCAAAAGAGTATTAACAATCCTTACCAACCATGACAATGAAGTAAAAGAATACCTCCAGTTAAAGATCGCTCAAGAAAAGGAACTTCAAGCGTTGACTAACATCGATAAGGAGAATGCCAAGAAAGAAGCTCTACTTGCCGCTAATATAATACACAAGAAGTTAATCAGCGCCAGCAAGGATGAGATGCAAGAGGGAGGAAAAACTTGGAGCTTGATAAAGAGGAATTTATTCTATCGAATGGACAAGTATATAAGGGTGCCAGGGACAACAGGATTCCAGGCATTAGTAGAGATTGCAAAGGGCAACTACGTATCATCAGCGGGATTCGCACTACGGGGATTAAGTGACTTTCTAAAGAAACAGAGCCTCAGATTATCGATAGAAAAGATAAAGGAGTACCCATGGTATCTATACATAGCCGATAAAGTTATACCTCACCTAGAAAACCTATTCCTACTATTGGAGACACTGAAGCCGAGTGGGGTAGGTAATGTATGGACGCACGACGAGAGTTGGAATGTGCGTGTTTCCCTAAGCATAAAGAGAATGCGCGCAGGAATAGGTGAGTTACTAGAGCTGATCAAAACCTTGTGCAAGGAAAATCTTCCCTCATGGATAGAAAAGGTACTAAAGCAGATAGTAGGAGAAATCGAGGCAACATTTCTATTACTCGCGATGCCAGAGCACATAGAGGCATCGACAAAAAATGTGATTGGCCTTGTAGCGAAGTTCTATCGTCACACTAGCGCTCTCTTAAGTGACTGCGTGTTAGCGCTAGATCGTCTATTACGGAAGTATTTCAAAAAAGGAGAGGGAGTGACCCCACCGGGAACTCAGGGAGGTCATGGAACAGGGCAGGCACAGCAAATAGAAATGCAAGAGGGAGCTTAAAAACAATCACCTGATGAATGGTCATATCAAATCCGGTTGCATCGGAATTATATAGCAAACCCCGTCATTACA
>JAAHGR010000344.1 GCA_010672425.1 Symploca sp. SIO2E6 | reverse complement strand
GTAATGAGTAATGAGTAATGAGCAGTAGTAGGACTTCAGTCCAAAAAGAAGAAGAAAAACAAGTCAGCTTCCCTTAGAGCCTTCTGCCTTCTGCCCTCTGCCTTGGAGCCTTCTTTCTCAAGAGTAAGACCGAATGAAGCATGTATCCTAGTTTTGGGTACGCAAATCCGTAGGTTACCCAGGGATTTCCCACGCTAAGGTGCAAGGTTTTTGAGCTAAACAATACCTTGCACCTTAGACTAATAAGGAAAGCAAGAAGCCAAATCATCTTCTCTTCTTCCCCCGTTCCCTGTTCCCTGTTCCCATGCAACAACAATTCCATGTGCCATGGCTAAAGGAGTTTAAACCACTCCAGCTGATAGCCAGTGTAACTGCTGGTTTGGTAGTTGGGGCAATTGGAGTTACTATGTCTATCTCCTATGCCGCCTTGATTTTCTCCGGTAATCTCGCCCCCTATCTCGCCACTGGTATTGGCATTTCTCTATTCAGTGCTGCCATTATTTGTCTAGTAGTGGCGGTGATGAGCTCTTCTCCTGCGGGCATCATTGCCATGCCTTTACCTCCAACGGTAGCAGTTTTAGCTCTCATGGCAGCTGATATTAGTGGTAAAATGCCTGACCAAGGAGAAGTCACTTTTTCTACCGTTATTGGTGCGATCGCTGTAACTTCTCTACTTAGTGGTGTTTTTTTGCTAACCCTGGGATGGCTCAAAGCAGGACAGCTGATTCGGTTCATTCCCTATCCGGTTATTGGTGGTTTTCTGGCAGGAATTGGTTGGTTGTTAACGAAAGGTGGTATTCAAGTTACCACTGGTATCTCGATTAGTATCTCCAACTTACCATCACTATTTCAATCTGAGCTACTGTTGCGGTGGCTACCTGGACTAGTTTTTGCCTTAGTCTTGCTCCTGATTATGCGCCGTTATCAGCATTTTCTCATTGTCCCGATCGCCTTGGTAACAGCTATTAGTTTGTTTTATGCCATATTATTGGTTACCAATACTTCGATTACCCAAGCCAGTGCCCAAGGTTGGTTATTGGGACCATTTCCAGAGGGCAATGCTTGGCAACCCTTAGGCTTACAGAGTTTAACACAAGCCAAATGGTCACTAATTGTCAGCCAAATTGGCAGTATGGGAACCATTATGGCCATTAATACCCTACAACTGCTGCTTACTGCTACTAGTCTAGAGTTAATTACGGATCGGGAAATCAATCTCAATCAGGAATTGCGAGGGGCTGGAATTGCTAATCTTTTATCTGGTATGGGGGGAGGAATGGTGGGCAGCCATTTAACTTCCTTGTGTGTATTGGTTTGTAAGATGGGGGCGTCTAGCCGTAGGGTGGGCATTTGCACAGCAGCGGTATTTGCTGGGATGCTGGTATTTGGCATCTCCCTCCTGTCATTTTTCCCCAAAGTGGTACTCGGCGGCTTTCTACTTTTCCTTGGCTGTTCCTTCCTAGTTGAATGGCTCTATGACGCCTGGTTTAAACTACCTAAAACTGAATATTTTCTAGTCTTGGTGATTCTGCTAGTTATCGGTACTGCTGGCTTTTTAGAAGGGGTTGGTGTGGGCTTAATTGTCGCAACTATCCTGTTTGCCATTAACTATAGCCAGATTAATGTGACTAAGCATGTTCTATCTGGAGCCAATCACCACAGCCATGTACAACGACCCCAAAACCAAGAACGTCTATTACAGCAAAAAGGTCAGCAAATCTATATTTTACAACTTCAAGGTTTAATCTTTTTTGGTACTGCCAACCAATTACTTAACCAAATTTCTGAGCAACTAATTGAGACCAAGGAACCTCCTTTACGTTTTGTAGTCCTGGACTTTCGCCAAGTAACTGGACTCGACTCTTCAGCTGTGGTTAGTTTTGCTAAGTTAAAGCAAATGGCTCGGAAGCAGCAACTGAAAATCGTCCTAACTAACCTCCCTCTCAGGATTGAACAACAGCTGCAAAAAGGTAAGGTTTTGCAATCTTCTGATCCCATCTATGAAATATTTCTTGATTTAGACCGAGGCTTAGAATGGTGTGAAAATCAGATTTTGGAGGCGAGTAAATTACGTCGTCGCCGTTTTGTTCCCTTAGTTATGCAACTGCAAGGTTTATTTGTCAATGAGGATGAAGTACCAAACTTTATGAATTATTTGTCCAAGGTACAGCTAGCCGAAGGGGACTATTTGTTTCATCAAGGAGATAAGCCAGATGAACTCTACTTTTTGGAGTCGGGACAGGTAAGTACCTTCGTTGAGGTTGGTAGTGGTCAAAGGCGGCGAGTGCAAACTCTAGGGCCAGGAACTATGGTAGGGGAAATCGAATTTCATACCCAATCCTGCTATCAAATTTCAGCTATAGCTGATCAATCTAGTAAGGTTTATCAACTCTCGACAGTTGAGCTCAAAAAAATGCAGGAGCAACATCCTGAAACTGCTCTGGCTTTCAGTGAATTAGCCCTTTCTTTACTAGCTCACCGTCTGGCCCAAGCTCATCGGGAAATTGATACTCTGATGTCTTAAGGTAGGAAACGATCTCCAATGGGTGGTTTATGTGGTTTATTTGAGAGGTACTGTACTCATAGCGATCGCCAACAACACCAGCTTACGCTGAAAGCTGATAAAATCTGGCTAATCATCAGGAAACAAAACTATGACTCAAATCGTATCTATTCACTCATATCGGGGCGGTACGGGAAAATCGAACCTCAGTGCTAATCTAGCTGCGAGTATGGCGCTCCTTGGTAAACGGGTTGCTCTAGTTGACACAGATATCCAATCACCAGGAGTGAATGTAATCTTTAAATTAGATGAAGCAACAATATCAGATACTCTAAATAACTATCTTTGGGGAGAGTGTGCTGTAACTGATATTGCTCATAATGTTACTCAGGTTCTCCATGAAGAATCAGGACAAATGGCCAATGGTAGTCTTTATCTGATTCCTTCGAGTATGAAAAGTAAAGATATAGCCAAGGTTCTTGGTGAAGGTTATGATGTTGAGCTCCTGCAAGAAGGACTAGAGGAGTTGAGTGGCCAACTGGAACTAGACTATTTATTTATTGATACTCATCCTGGTCTCAATGAAGAAACGTTACTAGCAGTTGGCATCTCTGATATGTTAGTCATTATCCTACGTCCAGATCAACAGGATTACCTAGGTACTGGTGTAGTAGTGGAGGTGGCTGAAAATTTGGAAGTTCCGGAAACAATACTAGTAGTAAATAAGGTATTACCAGATTTTGATTTGGATGCTCTGAAACAAAAAGTAGAGGAAACTTACAAAAAAACTGTTTCTGGTATTCTGCCCCTATCCAATGAAATGTTAAGGTTGGGTAGCCAAGGACTCTTCTGCTGCCGCTTTCCTGAGCATGATTTGACGCAAGAATTAAACCAGATTGTGACGAAGATTAGAACCTTGGAAGCTGTCAGGACTTGAAAATAGACGCACCGGAAGCACCAGAAATCAATTTTCAGACATAGTGGTGAAAATTTTTTGCATCGGGACTACCTTCAAAGCACTAGATTATATTTAAGGATGCATCAATATGGGAAAAGAACATCTGAATAAATTTTACCAAGCTGTCTTGAATGATCAGAAGGTTCGAGAAAGACTCGACGCGACAACTGACCCTCAAAGCTTTATCGAGGTTGCTGTTGAACTCGGAGCAGAAATGGGTTGTGAGTTTACTGTAGAGGAACTAGAAGCTGATTTAACATCCAAGAAAAAACTCGAGGATGAAGCCAAACCCTGGCAAGAAATTCGGAACAACTTGGTTTGGGCCAGAGGTAGGAACTATGAACTGTGGCAGCAAGTGAGGAAGGGGTGAGGAGATGGGGGGATGGGGAGATGGGAGGATGGGGGAGACAAGGGAGACAAGGGAGACAAGGAAGGCAAAGAGTACAGAGAAAAATTCCCAATTCCCAATTCCCAATTCCCAATTCCCAATTCCCAATTCCCAATCCCCAATTCCCAATTCCCAATTCCCAATCCCCAATCCCCAATTCCCAATTCCCAATCCCCAATCCCCAATCCCCAATTATCACCAAAAGTAAAGCTCAAATGTTAACCGTATTACAACAAAAAAAATTAACAACATTATTCAACAATCTGGATGCCGATGAAGGTGGGACCCTCAATGAAAAAGACTTCCAGCTAGTTTTGGATAAACTTGCTAATTCACGAGGAATCAAACCCTTATCTTTACAATATGCCTATCTGCGTTCTATCTTGTTTTTTATATGGAACAATTTGAGTTTAGCTGATGAAAACCATGATGCAGAAGTAACCCTAAGCGAATGGCTTAACTATTACGAAAACCTGATTAATTCAGACTCCTATGGACAGATACTTAAATTACAATGTAGTGTCCTCTTCGCTTTACTTGATGAAAATGAGAATGGAGAAATTAGTCAGCAAGAGTATGTAGATTTGGTCAGTGCCTATGGGGTTGATCCTAGTTGGGCAAGTAAAAACTTTGCTCAACTCGATTTGAATAGTGATGGACACATCTCTGAAGCAGAACTATTTACCTTGATGGATGAATTTTTCCGCAGTGATGATCCACAATCTCCTGGAAATTACTTTTGGGGTTCTTATTAAACTTTTATTGTATCAATATTAGGGTGTTTTCCTATGAATCGCATTCGACGTTCAGACATTCCCGAATTTTATTGTCCGATAGAGGTAGAAGTTAATCAATATACTGATTTGGCCGAAAAACATAGTCTGCAATGGGTAGAGAAATTTGGGCTGATTCCAGGGGGAGGAAAAGAATACCAAGCTTTGCGTGCTGCCAAAGCAGCCTGGTGTGTTGGATATACTCATCCTGATGCCTCTGTTGATGATCTTTATCTCATGAGTGACTGGATAATCTGGGCTTTCACTTATGATGATGTCTGTGATGCTTCAGAGTTAGGGAAAAATCCTGAGCAATTATCTCTCAGGCATAATCAGTTGGTGGATGCACTAAATAGTGCTGATGTCACTGCACAAGAGGATAATTTTCTTCAAGCCTTACAAGATATTCGCCAACGCCTCATGCAAAGGACAAGTAAAGAATGGGTTGAGCGTTTTGCCTATGATGTCGAACAGCAAGTCCAAGGATATGTCTGGGAAGCGACCAATCGCTTAGAGAAGATTACACCAGATTTGTCTACCTACGTGACATTACGTCCCTATCCGTTAGCCGTATTTCCCTGCTTCGATTTAACTTGGGTTTCTAAAGATATTCCAGCTTCTTCTAAATTCTTAAAACACATTTATGTGCAAAAAATGACCGTGATGGCAGGTAACTATATCGGCTGGACTAATGACATACTGGGAGTCAATAGGGAATTAGAGGAGGGCAATCCCCATAATATCGTCATGGCACTCCAGAAAGAATACAACCTCTCTTTACAAGCTGCTCTAGAACAAGCAGTTCAACGGTGCAATGCTGAGATGAAAGCATTTCTTCACTTAGAGTCTCATCTTCCTTCATTTGGTGGAGCCGAAGATGTTAGTCTGCAAGATTATGTTAAGGGATTACGTTCCTGGATGAGAGGTCATTTCGATTGGTATTCCCAAACAAGACGCTATTCTTTTTGAGGATTATCACAAGAGAGGTAGGAACTATGAACTGTGGCAGCGAGTGAGGAAGGGGTGAGGGAGATGGGGAGATAAATTCAAAGTTTAAAGTTCAAAGTTCAAAGTTCAAAGTTCAAAGTTCAAATTTATCAATCCCCAATCCCTAATCCCCAATTCCCAATTCCCAATTCCCAATTCCCAATTCCCAATTCCCAATTCCCAATTCCCAAACCCCAATTCTCAAAACAATGTTCAACAATATTAGTAAACGCTTCAATGTTAAGTCCAAGCTGATGATCATGTTAGTGGGAGTCAGTTTGGGTTCAATTCTAGTTGTTAGTTTCCTGAGTTGGCAGAGATCGAGGAGCAATCTGCGGAATGCGATCCGTAATCAGTTAACTAGTATTCGCTATGCTCGGGCAAGTCAGGTGGAATTATTCTTCGAGAATTTGAGAAATCATGTGGAAACTCTGAGTGAAAACCGCATGGTGATTGAAGCCATGGTTGAGTTCAACCGGGAATTCGATCGACTCAATAGTCCGGATGCTTTTCTCCAGGAACAAGATGAGAATCAGGATGTTTCTCCAGAGACAACTAACAACCAGGGTAATTCTGATGAATGGAACAAAGCCCTCGAAGAGTACTATGACACAGAATTTTTTCCTAAACTCGCCAAAGCTGTATCAGGAGAACTCAACCCAGAAACCTACATTCCCGCCAGTAAAGCGGCTCAATATCTCCAGTATCACTACATCGCTAACAATCCTAATTCAGTAGGAGAAAAGGATAAATTACTCGATGCTAAAGATGGCAGTGGTTACAGTCAGGTTCATGGCAAGTATCAGGATATTTTTCGGCATATAATTGACAAGTTTGGCTACTACGACTTGTTTCTCATCGATTTTGATTCAGGGGAGATTGTTTACTCGGTTTTCAAGGAAACTGACTATGGCACTAGCCTCAATGTTGGACCCTATCAGCATAGTAACCTAGCCGCAATCACGGAATTGGTGAGAAAAAATTCAGAGCGCCGCACTGTGCAAATCGTCGATTTTGACTTTTATCGTCCCTCCTATGGTGCGCCAGCAGCCTTTATGGGAGCTCCCATTTATCAAGACTCCCGTGTCGTGGGCATTTTAGTTGTGCAACTTCCGGTGGATGAGTTGGACTCCATTATGACAGCTAACCGTGAATGGGAGCAAGTGGGGTTAGGGGAAAGTGGGGAAACTTACCTGGTAGGAAGAGATTTGTTGATGCGCTCCAATTCTCGTTTCCTGATTGAAGATCCCCAAGAGTATCGCCAGGTTTTAGGTAGTACCAAAACACCAGAAGAGAATATCCGTTCTATTGAGGAGTTTAACACCTCGATTCTGTTGCAGGTGGTAGATACCGAAGCGACGGAGGCGGCCCTTAGAACCAAGGAAGGTACTGGGATTATTAGAGATTATCGGGGTATACCTGTTTTGAGTTCCTATGCACCTTTGAAAATCAAGGGACTCGACTGGGTGCTGCTTTCAGAAATAGATTTGTCAGAAGCCTATAAACCGGTAACAGCTCTACAAGTATACATCTTTATCCTCACCACGATTGTTGTTGTGGCCGTAACTTGGATTGCCTCTTTAGTAGCCTCTAGCTTCCTCAAACCATTTGGTCAACTGATTGAAGGCTTGCGTCGGGTAGGAGAGGGAGAACTTGATGTGGAACTCAAATCGGAATCTAAGGATGAATTTGGTGAAGCAACAGCAAAATTTAACCAAACGGTGGAGAGAATGCGGCAACTCTCTGAATCCCTGGAACAAAAAAATCGCGACAATGATGCTTTGTTGCTGAATGTTTTGCCGGATACAGTGGTAGAGAGACTCAAACAAGGGGAAGCTCATATTGCCGATAATGTCAAATTGGCGACAGTGATGTTTGCTCGTATCGAAGGCTTGGATAAAATCCAGGAAAAGGATGTCAAAGAAGTTGCTACTTTACTCAGTGAACTAATTAGCGCCTTTGACCGCTCAGCGATCGCCCACGAAGTTGGTAAGATCAAAACCAATGGGGATCTGTATATTGCAGCCTGTGGAGTCGCGAAACAGCGTTTAGATAGTACCAAGCGGGTGATGGCTTTCTCGGTAGATATGTTTGGTATTACCCAGCGATTCAACAATGAGTATAAAACTCAACTCCGTATCAGTATGGGGATTGATGACGGTCCGGTTACAGCGGCGGTTTTGGGAACCGAGAAGTTTTCCTATGATGTCTGGGGTGAGACAGTGAGTATTGCCGACTTCCTGCAATTGAATGCTGTACCGGGTACGATTCTGGTAACTTCAGAAGTTTACGAACGTTTGGAAGGTTTATATAATTTTGAACCTGGTCCAGATATTGAATTGCCAGAAATTAATCAGACTTTGGCAACCTGGCTCTTAATTAATCCCACCCCTAGTTTATTGAAAAATTGATAATGGGGAATTGGGAATTGGGAATTGGGAATTGGGAATTGGGAATGGAGAATAGAGAATGGAGAATAGCCTGAATACGGCACCATCCCGCCAGAGACGTTCGAGGAAGTTGCCTACTGTCCGTTTAACCCGTTCCCAAAGGTCCATGTCATTTGGCTCAAACACCACCCACTGAGTACCAATTTCAATGGATTTCTCAATGTAGC
>JAAHGR010000343.1 GCA_010672425.1 Symploca sp. SIO2E6 | reverse complement strand
CCCATCTGCGCTGCCAATCTTTTTTTTTACAAATTGCTCAGATTGTCTTGGTGGCTCTGACAATCAGCTATCTGTTCTTTGTTATCCCAATTAGCGCCCAGGAAAATGCCACTGCACCGATTATCCTGGATGGGCGTATTTTATTTGAAGTTAATCCATCGGGAAAACATACTGCCAAAAATCGAGCAAATGATGCTAATACTGTTTTGAGGGAGCAAGTTACTAAAGCTGAACCTCCTATAGAAGTAACGATTAAGCGTCGTGAAGACTTGCCTGTAATTTTTATCGATGACAAATATTTATTGTCAGTTACTTCTGCAGATACTCTGAATGTAGAACTTAAAGCTGAGCAATGGAAAAAACAACTGCAAAAAGCGATAAAAAAGGCACAATACCAGCGAAGTACTGCTTATATCCGTAAGGCCATACTATTTTCTATCGGTTCCATCCTACTAGCGATTGCTGGTATTAAAGGATTAAACCGGGTGTGGCGTCGTTGGTTAAAACCGTTACTTCCGGCACAGGTAATAGACTTACCGCGAGATAGCCGTAGGCGCATGATTCTTCAAGCGGGGGTCAAGTTTCTGACCTTAGGAATTAAAATAACTCCCTGGTTGTTATGTGCTATTTACATTACCAATTTATTTCCCCAAACCCGGGAGATAAGCCACATAATAACCGATACAGTCATTGGTAGCTTGCTCGGAGAAATAATTCCCCTGGGAGATGAATCCTACTCAGTTTTCGGCATATTGATTTTTCTAGGACTGTTAGCCAGTCTAATTATTTTAGCAAAAACTGCCAAAAATTTGTTGCGATCGCGTCTGTTGCATTTGACTGGCTTGAATCGAGGTACTCAGGAAACTGTAGCCCAAATTGCCAACTATGCTCTAATTTTCCTGGGTACGATTGTGCTACTGCAATTGGCGGGACTAGATTTGAGTTCCCTAACCATTTTTGCCAGTGTTATCGGTGTCGGTATTGGTTTAGGATTACAGGGAATTGCCAAGGAATTTATCAGTGGTTTAGTCTTGATTTTTGAGCGTCCGATCGAGGTAGGAGATTTTATTGATGTTAAAGGTTTAATGGGAACAGTAGAGCGCATCAGCTTCCGCAGCACAGAAATTCGCACAATGGATGCCATTTCAGTCATTATTCCCAATTCCCGCTTTCTCGAATCAGAAGTAATCAACTGGACTCACTGCAACTCAGTTTCCCGGTTACGACTGCCTGTAGGTGTTGCCTATGGCATCGACTTAAAGATGGTGCGGGAGGCTCTGATTGAGGCAGCAAAAGAACACCCAGATGTCCTACCTCAACCTGAACCGCAAGTTTTCTTTCAGGGATTTGGTGATAGTTCCCTAGATTTTGATTTGTTAGTGTGGATTGCTAATCCCCCCCAGCAGTTTAAGATCAAGAGTGACCTTTACTTTAGTATTGAAGAGAAGCTACGCGATCGCAGTTTGGAAATTCCTTTTCCTCAACGAGATCTTCATATCCGTTCTGGTACTCTACCTGTAGACATTTCTCCCCAACTCTCAGAGTCTCTCACCCAATTGTCAACTAGTCTAGCTAAATGGTTGGAGTTCCAGTCCAATACTAATGGTGGGTACACAAAAAATAATAGAATTAATGGTAAGGAGGGTCAGTAATGGCTCTGTTGAGGTGCTTAGATACCCCTAAATCCCTCTTCCCGTGGAACAGGCATCCTGCCTGTCACGCCTATAGATAAAGTTCCACAGATATTTCTAGTGTGACTAGCGAGCAAGATGCTCGCACTACTAAAAATAGATTATTATATCCTAATAATCTTACATTAATTTGTATAATCACGAGTCCACGCTTTGCGGACTTAAGCTATAAGAGAAGGAGTTTAAACGACCGGTGAGATAAGGGTTTTACCTAAATTTTGCTTATAAGGTATCCTCTCGCCTTTAGGCTCCAGGAGTGTCAAGTTAGTAGCATGTGGAAGAAACAATTCCCAATTCCCCATTCCCAATTCCCAATTCCCCATTCGACCTTCTCAATTCTCCATTTTTCTTATCTATTGGTACTTTCTAGTATTCTCAACTGGGGATGTGTAGGACAATCCCAGGTAAAGAGAACTAATACTATTGTACTCAAACCAGCTCCTAGCGATCGCCGCCTTGGTGGACTGATTGCAGCAGACATCAATAATGATACTCACCAAGATTGGCTCATTACTAAGCCAGACTATATCGCAGCTTACAGTCATACTGGCGAAGAACTCTGGAGCAAGCAAATCAACATCCAGCTGAGTGAGAAGTCAGAAAATCAGGGATTGCCAGGAAACCAGGCTCCCGGTGTCCAAGCAGCAGATGTAGATGGGGATCAGCAAACGGAGGTTCTGTTTTTAACCAAGGACAATACTCTCCATATTGTTCAAGGAGACAGTGGAGAGAACAAGCACAGTATTATTATCGAGTCTCCACCAGGCACAGAGCGTTGGGAACACCTAGTAGTTACCAATTTTCGTGGTCAAGGAGACCGAGATTTGCTACTTCAGGCGACTAATGCTGAAGGATACCGTAAGGGTCGTTATCTGGCAGCTTACTCCCTAGACGACTTGCTTAAAGAAAAAGTCAAACCTTTGTGGACGCGAGATGATTTCTTGGCCAATGCTCATAATGGAGCCAGAGTAGCAGATTTGGACGGAGATGGCAAAGAAGAGGTTTTAGGAGGGACAATCATTGGACCTGACGGAGAAATGCTCTTCAAAATTCCCCTTAAGGGTCATATCGACTCCCTTTTTGTCACCGATGTGCGTCCAGATATTCCAGGATTGGAGGTAGTAGCCTTAGAAGAAAGTGGAGACAATCGCATTTTCCTCTATAATCGCGATCGCTTGATTTGGGAAACTCACTACAAACATCAAGAACCGCAAAATGCTGCCGTTGGTGATTTTGACCCCAATTTACCAGGATTGGAAATCTGGTGTCGCAGTCGTTACCGTGAACACCAAAAACCTTTCGTCTTTGATGCCAAGGGTCAGCTAATCGCTAACTATGAAATGGATAAAGTTGCACCCTTTGGTTGGACTGCCAGCGGTGTAGAAGTCATTTTTACCATTGACTGGACTGGGGAGACCAAGCAATTAGCCGCCGCCAAAGAACGCCACAAATCAGGGGATGTAGCTATTTTTGACCCCCTCAGTGGTCAATTTCTCCACCGCTTCCGAGAAAAGGCGGATCGGCTCTATGTAGCTGATGTATCTGGGGATTGGCGGGAGGAGTTGATTGTACTCAATGGCAATCAACTGCACATTTACTCCAACCCTGAACCTAATCCCGATCCCAATCACCCACGATTATGGGAACAAAACCACTATCGTCGCAGTAAGATGACTTGGAATTATTACAGTCCCTGAGGTGTGGGAAAAGTTAGGGGTTGCTAAATAAGCCGTAATTCTTGGGTTGCCATAGGTGTTAGGTGTTAGGTTCTAGTCATTGGTCATTACCACAAAGGACTAATGACTAATGACTAATAACTAATAACTAATGACTAATAACTAATGACTAACAGGGCACTTCCCACTGGTTAGCTTGGTTAAAAATTGGTTGGTGTCAAAGAAATGTTCTACAGACTCAATCTTTAAATCATCCGTTACCTTAGCAAGGCTAAGACCAATAACTTCAATGGTTTCACCTGTAGGCTGATAATCTTTGTAATCACCAGCAAAAGTACCCCAGTGTCTCTACTTGAAAATCACATTGGGAGGTCCAGCAATAACTTCGATTAATTCCCAGTGAAAACCATTAGGAAAAGCAGTGTGAAAGAGGTTGTAGGATGAGTCAAAGTCTTCTTGAGAAGCACTATAATGCTCTGATTCTTCGAGAAAAAGATTATAGGTTCCTTGCTCTACAATATCTTGAGCACTGTATTCCTTGCCACCATTAGTGCTCATGCGAAATTTATCTGTGACTATAGAGAGCCATTGTTGGGTATTAGTTTTGAAGGATGCCTCCATTTCAAATGTTCTCACCAAATTATGGGCGATTGCATCTAAAGACCCTTCAGCATGGTTAGATTGCCGTTCCTTTTCCAAAAAACTGTTAGTGTGAGAATAATCAGGGCGTTTCTCATAACGCCATTCTACTCCGTTGTCATTTTTGAGAACTTCTTCTCTATCCTTTACCTGTAGAGGTAATTCTTTCGTTTCAGTCAACTACCTTTATCTCCTATAAAGTATTAGTTCAAGCTTGCTGAATCGAGTACCGCACTCAATTTGTATCTTTTCATGATGATACAGCGATTTCCGCTCTAATGAGGTACACCTTAATAAGTTATCAAGATTTGACGATTTTTTGTTAGCTAATTCTACTGTTCCGGGAACCCCTGTAATACAGGGTGCATTCTAAATTGGCAAACAGATCAGGAGGTTTCAAAGCTTCAGAAGCAATAATACCAAATCCGGCATGGATACCCTCGTTATGTCCCACCCTGTAGAGACGTTGCATGCAACGTCTCTACAAGGTTTCGCAGTTTGTTAAAACGGGGGTGATTAACCCGGATACAGCAAGAAACCAGGTTTCTAGAAATATTAGACCGGCTCTCTAAAAACCTGGTTTCTCTCCAATTGTCCGATCTAAAACTGATAATGTGCTTGTGATAATCTGATTGAGAACTTGGCGATCAGGAGCAACTTTGACCATAACCCGTAAACCTTGAATCATACAGGTCAGAAAACAAGCTAGAGCAGCAATATCGGCATCAGAAGCAATCTCCCCTTGGGTTTGGGCATTTTTTAGGGCGTGGAGAAAAGCCTGTTCAACCCGTTGGAGACTTTGGCGAATCCGATTGGCTGCTTCGGTATCGTGGTTGCATAACTCTACAGCCACGTTAGTCATAAAACAACCCCACCGAGCGCGATCACTAGCTAGCTGGTCTACCACTCCTTGAAAATATTCAACGATCGCGGCTTTACTAGCATCAGGATCTTCTAGCTTAGCGATCGCCTCTTGGACTACCTTCGTCTCATAATGAGCAATAGCTTCTAGAAAGAGCGATCGCTTATCACCAAAGGTATCATACAAACTACCACGATTGATTCCCATCGCCTGGAGCAAGATTTGGATCGATGTTCCCTCATAACCATATTGCCAAAAGGTCTCCATTGCCTTTTCCAGAACTACCTGTCGATCAAACTCTTTGTGTCTTGCCATTGAACCAGTGTGGGAATTGGGAATTGGGAATTGGGAATTGGGAATTGGGAATTGGGGATTGGGAATTGGGAATTGAGAATTGAGAATTGAGAATTGGGAACAGTGTCTGTTTCTTCCATTCCTCGCGGTGTTAATCGCTGTAATCCTTCTCCATCAGCTCCATCAGCTCCCTCAGCTTCCCCAGCTCCCCCAGCTCCATAAACGTGCCGCCTGAAGCCTCAATTTGTCTCACTCAAGATGGCCATCCCTGCTTGTACTGCTGGACGTGCTTGCAGAGTTTGTGTCCATCGTTCTAAGTGAGGGTGTTGCTCCAGCGTTACCTGTAAGTAAGGATAAGCCATTACCCAAGGATAAATGGCAATATCGGCAATGGAATAGTCCCCCGCTACAAATTTCTGCTCTGTCAGTTGGCGATCTAGTACCGAAAACAGTCGCAAAGTTTCCTTTTCATAGCGAGCGATCGCATAGGGAATCTTTTCCGGAGCCGCATTGCGAAAATGCCCCAACTGCCCAAACATTGGTCCGACACTACCCATCTGAAACATTAACCATTGCAACACCTCGAAGCGTTGAGCGGGTTCTGTTGGCAGCAGTTGTCCTGTTTTTTCTCCCAGGTAAATCAACATTGCCCCCGATTCAAAGATCGTTAAACCTGTTTCTTGATCGGTCATCACCGGAATTTTGCTGTTGGGATTTAAAGCGATAAACTCTGGCGTAAACTGTTCACCCTTAGAAATATCCACCTTGTGGACAGTATAAGGCAAACCCATTTCTTCCAAAGCGATCGCAGGTTTGCGACCATTAGGTGTAGTAAAAGTGTAGAGATCAATCATGTTAGGTGTTAAGTGTTAGGTATGTCTCTTACCCCCGCTTTGAGGCTTTCGTCGGCAATACCGGTATCTATCAGGTCTTGGGTTGCCTTAGCCATTGTGGTTTTAACCGTTTCGGGTTGGTTTTGGCGAAACTGTTCTTTGAATTGAGCGAGTTCGTTGGTGAGGGTCATAGCTCAAATCTCCTTTCTTGAACGATAATTCCAAATATAGAACTAAAAAAAAGCGGCTGTCTTGTGCCTCTATTTTTAGGATAACCTATCTTGGAATGAATGGTAAAATATTTTTATGGATTTTTCCCCTATCTCCCTATATCCCTAGGATTTTACTGGCTTTGAGGTGATTCGCCCACGGGTGAGCGAAAAAAAGCGTGGGAGAAAAAATAAGCAGACGCACCGGACGCACCGGACGCGGAGAATTGAAATCCCACGTAAAATTTCGTTTACCCTTCGCCCACAGTATCATTTATTTATGGGGTAAATCTAAAATTTTCAATCTTCAATTGCTTGACTGGACAATCTGACGAATTTGTAAAGATTGCTTGGTATAATTTACGTCATCCATGACAGGTACAAGGTTATCAAGAGCGATCGCTTCGGTTAAATCAATCCAGGAGCGACAGCCACCGTATTCCTGGTAGTAGGGAATGATCAACGGCTGAGGTAGGCGATAAGTTCGTAGCAAGAGAATATAGAGAGGTTGATGCGGCTTCCATTGAAAACGCTCCCTAGCAAATTGCTCATTCCAGATATGATAAGGTAGCAAGGCTTTAACCGCTGAATCGTCCCTTACTGCCAAAATATCCGTAATTTCAGCCCAACTACCAATCCGCACCGTTTCTGGATGCCAACCGGAAGTGACAGGTTTTACCTGAGAGGCATACTCGGCTTTGAGCAGGTGAGACTGTTGATGTTCATAGGTAGGATAGAGTAGCACCTGATTGTAAGTAACTTGAAACAGTTTACTTTCTTCCCTAATCCCCCCCTTGCGCAATAGCATAATTGTTTTGCCTCTTTCCAAGGCATCAACGGCAATAGCCCATTCCTTCAGTGCGTGTGTGGTAATTGATTCCATCAGTTGTCAGGTATCGATAATGCAAATACAGCAAAACTTAGATCACCAGGGAGACCAGGATAATTCTCTAGACTTTACTGTCGTTATACGTGCTTACAACAGCCAAGAGAATCTACCACTTATTTTAGACAAACTGCGATCGCAATTAGATACCCAGAACATTAGTTGGGAGATTGTGGTGGTTGATAACAACAGTACCGACAATACAGCGTCTATTGTTCGAGAGTATCAGTCAAACTGGTGTCAATCCTATCCCCTCAGATATTATCTGGAACCGCAACAAGGAGCCATCTATGCTAGATGGCGTGCCATTAGGGAAGCTAGGGGTCAACTGATTGGTTTTTTAGACGACGATAATTTTCCTGATGCTCACTGGGTTAGTGCTGCTTACTCCTTTGGTGAATCCCACCCCCAAGCTGGAGTTTACGGTAGTCAGGTTCATGGAGAATTTGAAGTTGACCCTCCACCAAATTTTAAAAGAATTCAGGCTTTTCTTGCCATTAAAGAACATGGTTCACAACCCCGCTTGTATAATCACAGTACCCTGAATCTACCTGCTGGTGCAGGGATGGTAATCCGCAAACAAGTCTGGCTAGAATATGTTCCTGAGCAACTAGTACTCCAAGGTCCTGTCGGGAAATCCTTGTCTGCAAAAGGAGAAGATTTTGAAGGGATGATTCACATCGGAGAAGCCGGTTGGGAAATCTGGTACAATCCCAAGATGTCTATTACTCATCAAATACCCGCCTCACGGCTGGAAAAGGACTACCTAATTTCTCTAATTCGCAGTGCTGGTTTAAATGTCTGTACCCTCCGCCTCACTAAGGCTAACAATTGGCAAAAACCCCTGATTATCACGAGGATAATCCTAGGTAATTTGCGCAGGATTATGCGACATTGGCTGCAATACAGAGGTCAATACCAGTCGGATCTAGTGGCTGCTTGTGAGTTGGAATTTTTTGTCAGTAGCTTGCTTAGTCCGTTGGTTTATTTTAAAAGATAAAAGCTAAGTAGATTTGTTATTTGTTGTTTGTTATTTGTTATTTGTTGTTTGTTATTTGTTGTTTGTTGTTTGTTATTTGTTGTTTGTTGTTTGTTATTTGTTGTTTGTTGTTTGTTATTTGTTGTTTGTTGTTTGTTATTTGTTGTTTGTTGTTTGTTATTTGTTGT